>DBCN01000129.1 GCA_002293065.1 Opitutia bacterium UBA957 | reverse complement strand
AACGTCTTCATGCCGTCCAGTTCGACGAAACGGAGGCTGAACTGTTGGAGCGACTGCGGTTCGAGCTGTCCGACGAGTACATCGTGATCCCCTGTCTGGAGGTGCCGCGGCAACGCGGGGCCATCGATTCGGAGGCGGACTTCGTGATCCTGCACCCGCGGGGTCGCTTGGTGCTCGAAGTCAAAGGGGGTGAAATCGGTTGCCAAGGCGGCCGTTGGTACCGCGTGCGCAAAGGCCATCGCGAGTCGATCGCCCCGCCGTTCTACCAGGCCCGCGACAACAGCTACGAGATCCGGGAGTACCTCGAGCGGCAGTGCGGGCGCGAATCCACCGAAGCGCGGATGCCGTTCAACCAGGCCATGGTCTTCACCGACGTGGACTTCAACGCCCAGACCTTCGAATGTCCCCAGGAGCGCATCGTCGACCGGGCTGAGTTGGCCGATCATACGTTGGCCGAAATCGTGGCCCGGCTGCTCGACGATGCCGAAGCGCGTTTCCGCAAGCATTTCCCGGACCGCGAACTGCCGGCGCCGGCGACGGATGCCCAGTTGCTGGGCGTGGCGCAGCTGCTGCGGCCCGATTTGCGTCTGACCTCCAACCTCTCGGCGACGGACATGGACTTGGAGTTGATCCGGCTCTCGGCTTCGCAGCTCAACGCCCTCGATTTGGTGAAGAAGAACAAGCGCCTTCGGATCACGGGCGGACCCGGTTCGGGCAAGACGCTCCTGGCCGTGGAGACGTGCCGCCGCGAGCGGGCCGCGCTGCCTTTCGCCAAGATCGGCTTGCTCTGCTTCAATCGCCACTTGGGTGCACACTTGGCGGATGTCTCGGCCCGCGAAGGCCTCGCGACCGTCAGGGCAGGTTCCTTCTACGCGCATATCGACCAAGTCTTGGGCGATGCCTCGGATGCCGCGGCGACCGACCCGGCCTATTTCCGCGCCCGTGTCGAAAGGGCCACCGCGGTCGCGCGGGCGTGGCCGCAGGAAGCGAAGCTGGACCTCCTCGTCGTCGATGAAGGCCAAGATTTCCGGGATGACTCAGGCAAATTGGCCTTCATGGATGCCCTCCTGAAGGGTGGACTAAAGGATGGACGCTGGTGGTGGTTTGAGGACCTCGATCAGGTCCTGACCCCGGAGGATTCCGTGGTCCCCTCGCCGGTCGGCCAGGCTCTGTTCGCGCTGTTGGACGGCGCCCCTGAGGCCGTCGTGGAACGTAATTGGCGCAACACCGAGCAGATCGCCCGGGCCGCCGCCAAGGTCATGGGACGCCCCGTCCCTGAAGGCTCCGGCATCAGTGGTCCGGCCGTGACCACCGCCGCTTACCAGCCAGGCAAGGAGCTCGCGACGCTGGAAGCCTTGCTCACCCATGTCGTGCTGCCCCAGCAGGGTCCTGAAGACATCGTCGTCCTGAGCGCTCGTGGCGCCGGGAAGGAAAGCTACGCCAGCCACCGCATGCTCTGCGGCCTGCGGCTGGTGCCCTATGATCCTTCGCGTCCTTACGAGCCCGGCACCCTGCGCACCTCGACCGTCTTCAAGTTCAAGGGCATGGAAAGCCATGCGGTGGTCTTGGCGGACTTGGATGCGCTCGTCAGTGAGCGCGACCGCCGCAAGGCGTACGTCGGGATCAGCCGGGCCAAGTATGCGTTGTACATCTTGGCCTCGCCGGCCGCCGAGCAGGCGTTGCGTTAAGGCTTAGATCGTCCGGGAGACGGCCCAGTAGACGCCCGCCAAGGCGATGGCCGTCGAGCCGGGTATGACGACCCAGCGGCGATAGCGTTCCTCGTCCTTGATCCAAGCCGTCGCGGCGAGCGCGAGGGCGATGACCGCCAGTTGGCCCAGCTCGACCCCGATGTTGAATCCCAGCAGCGAACTCAGCAGGGAGTCGGCCGGGATGCGGTCGTCCACCAGCCTTTGCGCGAAGCCGAGGCCGTGGATCAAGCCGAAGAGGAAGACCATCGCCAAGCGGAACTTGCCGTAGGTCGGCCGGAAGAGGTTTTCGAGCGCGATGACCGCGATCGAAGCGGCAATGATCGGCTCAACGATCTCCGACCGCACCGAGATGTAGCCCAGGGTCGCCAAGGCTAAGGTGATGGAGTGGGCCAAGGTGAACGTCGTGACCTGCGCGAGGATCGGGCGCCACGTGCGGGCGAGCAGGAAGAGCCCGAGCACGAAGAGGATGTGGTCGAGTCCTTCCGGGAGGATATGATGGAAGCCTTCCCGCACGCGGCTCCAGAAAGTGCTCCAGGCGCCGCCCGTATCGCCCTGTGCCGAGATGGCACCCTTGGTCGCGCCGCTGGGGAGTCCGGTCGTCAAGCCCGTCAGGTCCAACGTGAAGCTACTTTCGCCGGGGAAGAGGACGGCGATGCGGGGGTGGGCTTGCCCGTTGATGGTGTTCTGGAAGACGACGGAAACTTTGTGTCCCGGGAGGGAGCGCACCTGCCAGCCGGTCACCCCGGCGGGCAACTTGGTCTGCCAGCGTCCCCGCGCGATGACCGCGTCAGTGGGCTCCTTCAGCGGCTGACCCGTCTCGGCGATGAATTCGAAGGTGAAGTCGGGCTGGATCCGGCCGATGGGCTCCAGGCGGAGTTCGACGTGGGCGGAGAGGAAGGCGCGCATCTGCTTGAGCAGCTCGGCGCGCTGCTCGGCGCTGTAGTTCTGGAAGTCCTTGAATTCGAGGTCGGGGGCTAGTTTGGGGCTTTCGGCCCAGCTTCGGGGGCTGATTTCCACGGTGATTTCCGCGGTGCCGTTGGCTTGGAAATCACCCCTGACCGGGATGTCTGGAATCGAGTGGGCGTACCCGGTCACGGCAAAGCACGCGAAACAGACCCAAACGAGGGAGCGGAGCAGGGGGGGCGTCCAAGGCATGGCCTCGGACGATGCCCCCTCGGCTAGGCGGTTCAACCCGATTGTCGTTGGCAACGCTCGGAATCATGCTCCAATGAAGCCCTCACACCGAACCCCATGAAGAACCTCCTCAGCATCCTCACCGTTCTTGCCCTCGCTGCCGCCGCCCAGGCTGGTTGCGGCGCCAAGATTTCCTCCAAGGGCACCCTGAAGTCCTACGACGCCGACAAGAAGGAGATTGTTGTCTCCGTCGACGGTAAGGACTCCAGCTACACCCTGACCCCCGAGACCGAAGGCGTCGCCAAGGTCGCTGACCTCAAGGGCAAGACCGTCCAGGTCGATGTCGACAAGCACGTGAAGACCAAGGT
>DBCN01000098.1 GCA_002293065.1 Opitutia bacterium UBA957 | reverse complement strand
GGAAGAGGAACTTGGACTCCGTGGGCGACTTGTTGGCTGCGTAGACCGCCGGGGCGGTGGCGTTGAGGGATTCGCTGGTGAAGCGGTCCTTGGCGTAGCCGAGACCGGGGCCACCAATCAGGCCGGCGGAGAGCATGCCGATACCGCCCATGATGGACATCGCGACGGCGCCAGAGCGCGGGAAGCGGTCGCCGACGACGGCGAGCATCGTGGGCCAGAAGAACGTCTTACCAAGGGCGTAGATGCCGAGGGCGAGGCAGGCGACACCGAAGCTCTGCATGCCCGAGGCGAGCTGCAGGCCACCGAAGGCGAGGAGCGCCGAGGTGACCAGAATGCCGATCGGGGAGAAGCCGAGCTTGGTCTCGATGAAGTGGGCGCAGAAGCGCAGGCCGAACATGATGGCCGAGGTGAGGATGAAGAGGATCTTGCCTTGTTCCGGGGTGAAGAGGTTGCCCGTGATGGCTTCGATCCAGCCGTCGGTGCCGAGCTCGACCGCGCCGACGAGGGCGTGGGTGATGAAGAGAACGAAGAGGAGGATGGAGCCGAAGGTCCAACCCATCGTCAGGCCGAGACCCATTACGAGCGCGATCGTGATAGCGAGGCCAGCGGTGTTGCTGAGGTCGAGTGCCGTTTGGGCCTGAAGGGCGATGAGCGCACAGACGGCGATCGCAGCCAGGCTCTCAAGCGAGGGCTTCTTGATTAAGCGGCTGACCATAGCGACGGCGATGAGCAGGATGACGCCGATTACGTTGGCAGTAATGGTTTCTAGGCCAAGTGCGCCAGCGAAGAAAAGGGTCAGGAGGTAGCAGACGACGGCGCCACCGAGGATACCAATGTCTTTGGTCATCTCGCCAAGGTCGGCGCCCTTCTCGGCGGCTTCCGACTTAGGGAAGGACTGACCCATGAACATGATCGCGTAGGCGATGGTGGGGACGAGGTAGAACGAGAGCTGAGCCTTCCAGCCGAGGCCGAGGCCGGGGATGCCGAAGATGCCTCCACCGAGCAGGCCGGAAGCAACGGCACCGACGACCATGCCGAGGGGCCAGGAGGCGTGCAGGATGTTGAGGTAGTGCGTGCGCTGCTTGGGGAAGATCGTGGCGACGAGCGGGTTGGCCACGGCTTCGAGGGTGCCGTTCGCGAAGGCGAAGATGAACATGCCCCAGTAGAGGAAGCCGTAGGCGTTTTCCGGGCTGGTGGCACCGAAGGTGACGAAGGCCGAGACGATGTGGCCGATGAGGGCGAGGGCGACGAGCTTGCCGTAGCCGATCTTGTCGACGATCACGCCGCCGATGATGATGCCGAAGCAGAAGCCCGAGAAGCCGGCGCCGCCGATGGCACCGAGCTGGGAGGCGTTGAAGCCGTATTCGGCCGCCCAGGAGCCGAAGATGCCGCCACGGAGGGCGAAGCCTACGCCCGCAGCAAGGATGGCCATGAAGCCTGCCCAAAGGAGGCGCTGCGCGTTGGGTACAACGGAGGGTTGTTCGTCGGTGATAGTACTCATATAGGTATGGTTAGGGAGGGGGTACGGCTGTGAATAAAACCGACCAACCCCCCTCTGTCGAGAAGGCAAATCGCCCCGGGCGGACCTTGGGCCCGACCTCTGGCCGGCCGACTCAGGCTTCTTTTCCGTTCTTATGCATCCGGCGGAAGTGCGTGGGGCTCATTTTCATGGCCCGGCGGAACTGCCGCGAGAAGTCACTGGCGTCGTAGAAGCCGGTCCGGTCGGCGATTTCCGAGGGCCGGAGGGCGGTATCCTTAAGGAGGTCGGAGGCGGCGGCTACACGCATGCGGACGTGGTAGGCGCGCGGGCTGACCTGGTAGGCCTTGTGAAACTTGCGCTCGAATTGCCGGATGGAGAGGCCGGTCAGCTTGGCCAACTTGGCGATATTCAGGGCGTCGGCGAGGTTCTGCTGGATGAATTCAGCGGCGGCCTCGACCTTAAGGAACGGCTCCAGGAGGGCCTTGGTGCCTTCATAACTGCGGACGGTCCCGAAGACCCCGCAGGGCTTGCCGTGGACGTCGAAGATCGGGAGTTTGGTGGTCTCGTACCAGACGTGTTCGCCGTTTTCGTTCGGGAAGAGCTCGACGAGGCGCATGGCCGGTTCGCCACTTTGGCAGATCTGCACGTCCTTCTTCCGGAAGTTCGCCACGAGCTCGGGCGGGAAGACGTCCGCGTCCGTCTTGCCCAAGAGGGCGGCCTCATCGGGTTGCCCGCAGCGCTGGGCGAAGGCAAGATTAGCCATCGTGAAACGGCCCTCCAGGTCCTTGGCGAAGAACATCACGCCCGGGAGGTGGTCGAAGACCGTCCGGAGGCTGCGGACTTGGACTTGGTTCAACCAGACATCGAGGGTCGGTGTCGTTTTCACCCCATTTAATTAAGGTGCCATCGGTGCTAGGTCGACATGATTCAAAGGGAATAAAGCCAGCGACTGTTTCGGCCATGATGGCGGGAGGTGTCGTTTTAATCCCATTTACGGGTGTGTCCGGGGCTAATCCCTTCGGTGGGTGCGGCTTATGGCTGACGGCTTGGGGGCGGGGAACTGTATTTTCGTTTTGAGATTCGTCGGTAAGTCGCCTCCTTGGTCGGACATCACGACCATGTCCTCCCTGAAATTCCTCGCCCTCGCCGCCCTCGTCACGACCGTCGCCGTCGCCGCCGAAACGGCCAAGCCGGCCGCCCCCAACGCCGACACCATGAAGCGCGGTCAGGCCGTCTATAACCGCACCTGCCTCGCTTGCCACCAGCCCACGGGCGCGGGTCTGCCGCCGGTCTTCCCTCCGTTGGCCGGCTCCGAGTGGGTCGCCATGGATGCCTCCGTCGCCGTCCGTAACATCGTCAACGGCATGGTGGGTCCCGTCTCCGTCAAGGGCGTCACCTATAACGGCATGATGCCTCCGGTCGGGGGCGTGTCCGACAAGGACATCGCCGATGTCATCACCTATGTCCGTAATTCCTTCGGTAATTCGGGTGCGGAAGTCACCGAAGACGAGGTCAAGGCGATCAAGGCCAAGTATGCCGACCGCAAGACCCCTTGGACGGCTGAAGAACTGAAGAAGGACGGCGCTGCCGCCAAGTAAGGCCCGGCTTTAGGCCGACCCCGCCAACGGGCAGGGTGGCTTGACCCGTGGGGACCTCTGCCGCACCTTGGTGTCCAACACGCACCAGGGTGCTTCGGCATCCGTCTCCCATGTCCGACCCCAACCCCCTCGCCGGCACGCCTCGCCGGACCCGCGACCAAGTGGCTGACCTCCACTTCATGGACGCGCGCTACAAGCTCCTCGACCTCGCGGCCTTCCTCGATCGCCTCGAAAAGGCCAGCGGCCCCGAAGACCATCGCGTCCGCGGGCTCCGCGCCGCGCTGCCGCTCCTGCTGTCGGCCGGCGACGACCGCGTCGCCCAGATCCTCCACCTTTGGAGCGACCCTTCCGTCGCCCCGATCGAAAAAGCCGACACCAAGGCCGCCTCCGGGGTTTGGCCCGGCCTCAAGTAAGCCGCCACCATGCGTTACATCGAACCCCACGGCCACATGGTGAGCCGCACCACCGACGACTACCAGGCGATGGCCTTGGCGGGTTGCGCGGCCATCTGCGAGCCGGCCTTCTGGGCGGGTTTCGACCGCAAGACCGCGGACGGTTTCTACGATTACTTCTGCCAGCTCACGCAGCACGAGCCGAAGCGCGCGGCCAAGTACGGCCTCCCGCATTACTGCTGGCTCTGCATCAACCCGAAGGAGTCCGAGGACATGAAGCTCGCCGACGACGTGCTCGCGCTGATCCCCGAATTCATGAAGGCCAAGACGGTGCTCGGCATCGGTGAGATCGGCCTGAACAAGAACACGCGCAACGAGATGCGTATCCTCGAGAAGCACGTCGAACTCGCGGTGAAGCACGACCAGCTGATCCTCGTCCACACCCCGCACCTCGAAGACAAGCGCAAGGGCACGCGCCTGATCATGGACGTCCTCAAGGCCGCCGGCAAAGTGAAGCCCGAGCGCGTCATCATCGACCACGTCGAAGAGCACACCATCGGCGAAGTCCTCGACCAAGGCTTCTGGGCCGGCATCACGCTTTACCCGGAATCGAAGGCCACGCCCGTGCGCGCGGTCGACATGCTCGAGAACTTTGCTTCGCAGCGCGTGTGGTTGAACAGCGCGTGCGATTGGGGCCACAGCGATCCGCTCGCCGTGCCGAAGGCCATGCAGGAGATGCGTCGCCGCGGGCACTCCGCCGCCGCCATCGACAGCCTCGTCTACGGCAACCCCGTGCGCTTCCTGTCGCAGTCGCCGAACTTTAAGGACCCGCAGGCCCTGCGCTGAACGTGAAGCTCTCGTCCGGCCTCAGTCTCGCCTATTGTACCAACGTCCATCGCGGCGAAGGGTGGGTGGAGACTTTCGCGGGTTTGCGCGACCACGCCCTGCGCGTGCGCGACCGCGTCTCACCCGGCAAGACGTACGTCCTCGGCCTGCGCCTTGGCGACCGTGCCGCGGCCGAACTCGCCGAGCCGGCGACGTTGACGGCCTTCCGGCATTGGCTGGATAAGGAGAACTGCGTCGTCGCGGGAATCAATGGGTTCCCGTTCGGCCCGTTCCATGGTCAAGCCGTGAAGGATAACGTGTTCGCGCCCGACTGGTGCGAGCCCGCGCGCCTCGAGTACACCAAGCGGCTCTTCGACCTCCTCGCCACGTTTGGTCCGCCCGACCAGGTCGGCACCGTCAGCACGCTACCGGGTTCCTTCAAAGGTTTCGGTCGCAACGCCGATGAGCTTAAGGTCATGCGCCGCAACCTGCTCGCGTGCGGCGAACACCTCGACCGCTTGCGCGACCGCACCGGCGTCACGTTGCGCCTCGCGCTCGAGCCCGAGCCGATCGGCCACGCCGAGAACACGCCCGAAGCCATCCGTCTTTTTGAACAGCTCCGCGCCGAGGAGCCGTCGAAGGGCCTCGTCGACCGCACGCTCGGCATCGCGTACGATACCTGCCACTTCGCGTTGCAGTATGAGCAGGCCCATGAGGCCATCGCGCGGCTCGACGCCGGTGGTGCGCCCGTGCTCAAGTTCCACCTCAGTTCCGCGCTGCGGCTCAAGCCCACCGAAGTCGCCCTCGCGCGGCTCGCGAAGATGCATGAGCCCGTGTACCTGCACCAGACCATGGGGCGGGCGAAGGACGGCTCCATCGTGCGTTTCAAGGACATCCCGTTGGCCATGGCCGCCATCGACCAGCTCCGGACGCTCGAAGAACTCCGCGTGCACTTCCACGTCCCCGTGAACGCGGATCACCTCTCCGACGAACTCTCGACGACGAACGACCACTTGCGCGACGCCATCGCCGTCATCGGCAAGAACCCCGGACGTTGCCGCGAACTCGAGATCGAAACCTACACGTGGGAAGTCCTCCCGCCGGAAGTCCGCACCGCCGACGTCGCGGACATGATCGCCGCCGAATACCGCTGGACCCTCGCCGAACTCGCGAAGGCCGGCGTGAAGCCCCTGTGATTTCCGCATGAACCTCCGCGCTTGGCTGGTCCTTTCCCGCGCTTCCAACCTACCCACCGTCTGGTCCTCGATCCTGGTCGGTTGGCTCGCCGCCACTTATTGGGACGGGATGTCGTCTTCGCTGTCCTTGTACCCACAGATGGTCGACTACAGCAAGCCAGCCATCGGAACCATCGTCTACTGGACCTTGCCGTGGCTCCTGCTGGGCGTCTCGGCGATCTACATCGGAGGGATGATTCTCAACGACGCCTTTGATGCCGCGTGGGATGCCCAGCATCGTCCGTCGCGGCCGATTCCCTCCGGAGCCGTCGCCCGCTCCGCGGCTTTGGTTGTTGGCTTCGGCCTCTTGTTCGCCGGCGCGGCGGGCGTAATCGCGGTCCGCGTGCTCAGCGTGCCTGACTTGCCCGGGGTCGTGGCGGTGTCGGTCCTCGCGCTCACGCTCGTCGCGGGCGTGCTCGTCTATAACCGCTGGCATAAAGGCGTCGTCTGGGCCCCGGTCGTCATGGGGCTCTGCCGCGCCTTGTTGCCGGTGATCGGTGCGGCCATCGCGGGCGAAGGTTTCGTCTACTCCCTTGGCACCAAGCAAGGCTTCTACCTCCTCCTCGCCGCGGCGACGCTGTGGGCGCACACCTTCGGACTCACCTGGGTCGCGCGCCATGAGGCCACCGATGGCACTCCGCCGGGTTGGACCGCTTGGGCCCTCTTCGTCATCCCCTTACCCTTGGCCTTGTTCGCTGGCTTCGACTCCATGGGTTGCGGAGTCTGGGCCTGGGTGGCCCTCGGCTTGTTCCTCGTTTGGCTCTGGAATTCTAACCGCCGCCACCCTTTGCCGGCCGGAGTGCCTGGACGCGTGTCCGATCAGCTCGCCGCGTTCCCGTTCCTCGATTACCTGAGCCTTGGTCGCCCGTTGCTTTGGACGGTCCTGTTATTGGGCGCGCCTGCCTCAGTCGTCTTTCATCCGTCCCATGTAGACAACTTGGTCCCCTTCGGTGCGTTGGCTTTGCTCGGCCCGCTGGCTTGCTTTGGCCTGACGTTGCTGTTCCGCCGCTGGATTCCGCAGACCTAAGCCTTTTTGGCGGGAATTGGCGGCGGACGGGAGGGAACAGGGCTTGCCCGCAGGGGTCGTAAGGTCTCTGATAACCCACCCCCAGGGCTATGGACGACTCCCTTGACCTCGAATTCTCGGTGACCTACCGCCACCGCATCTTCTTCACGGAGCATGCGTTCGCGTCCGGCAATCGCGTCCTCGCCGACCTCTTCGCCGGGGCCAAGGTCATCCCTATCGTCGATTCCGGCCTGGCGTCGGCCCGTCCGGGCTTCGT
>DBCN01000076.1 GCA_002293065.1 Opitutia bacterium UBA957 | reverse complement strand
CCAGGTCGCATAGGCCTCGAAGCTATTGACGAAACCGTTCGCGATATTGGCCAGCGAATAGAGCAGAATGGACCCGAAGAGCGTGGTGAGTCGGCCCATGCGGTCGCCGAGGATGCCGAAGAAGATGCCGCCGAGGAGCATACCGGCCATCTGCCAAGACATCAGGTCATGGTACCACTGGCCGCCGGTGATGAGGTGTCCCAGCCCGAGGTCCTTCAGGCTCTGCTCCCGCACGGTCATGAACAGCGTAAGGTCGTAGATATCGACGAAGTAGCCGAGTGCCCCGACGATGACGGCGGGATGCAGGAGATCCTTCCAGAGGGGGCGTTGCTGGTCCGGAGAAACAGAGGTACTCATGAAGACGGGGTTACGCCTTCAGACCGTGCAGATTGGCCATGGAAATGCCAGACAACATTGCCCCCGTAACCCCCAGAAAACCTTGGTCCGTGCCAATCAGGAAGAGGTTCTCTAGGTCGGTCCGGCCATCGCGCCGCTTGACGGTGGAGCCGTAGATGGCGCCGTTGAGATGGCCGGTAAACTTGCGGACGGTCCGGGGCGTGAAGACATCCGTCGAGGTCAGCGCGGCGTCATGGGCGGCGTCAACGACAGCAGGCAGATGGGCGCGGGCGACGCGATTGAGGCGGCCGCACCATTCCTGCTTGCGGGCTTGGTATTCGGCCTCCGGTAAAGCGCACCAGGCGTCATGGTTAGCAAGGGAGGTGACCCGCAGCCAACCTTCGTCCAGCGCCCTACCCTCACCGTACTGATAGTTGTTCGGGATGCAGATTACTCCCGAACGCGGATCCACTAATTCGCTCGGTGAGCGATAGCTAAAACGCTCGGCGTCACAGAAGAAGACGATGGTGTCCTTCCAGCCGAAGCTAGCGAAAGCCGCCGGGTCATAGGTCGCAATGGTCTCGGCGTAGCCGAGGCGGCCAACGGCTTCCGCACCGGCGGCGGGCGCCACATCGGAACGTAACCGCATCGTCTCGACCGCTCCGGCGGAGGAATACACCGCACCAGCGGTGACCTCGGTGCCGTCATCCAGGACGAGCGCAGCGGCGCGACCGGCGCGCACTTCAATCTTCTGTACGCCACACTTCATGCGCCGCTCCACGCCATGCTCGCGGCAACGATCGGTGAGCAGACGGATGACCTGTCGTACGCCGATGAAAGGTCGCGCAAAGCCTTCGCGGAAAAGCGAACGCCACATCACGGCGAACTGCGAGACCTCGATATCATCCTCCAGCGCGCTGCCGTAGAAACAGGTCGGCAGCAGTAGCATATCGCGGAGCAAGGGGTCACCGAGACGTTCATCAAGCAAGGCGCGGGCCGAACCGCCATGAGCCTCAAGAGCGGCTTCATCCAGCCCCGCAATCCAAGCGTCGAGCGCGACGAACTTGTCGACGGATTTCGGGAATTCGCGGGCGACGTCCGCCAGCAAGGCTTCGTAGTCGTTGTTCAGCCGCAGGTTCTTGCCTGCCATCGTCACGCGCGATCCGAGCTGAGGGCACAGGTCGAGCTCCTCGCGGCGGATGCGCAGCTGGCGCATCAACTTGACCAAGGGCGCCCCTTTGACGCCTTCCGGCACCCAGTTCGTGAGCGCGTGCAGGCCGACATCGTACTTCCGCTTACCGCGAGCGTAAAAGGAATTGAGGCCCCCGGCGGCGTTGTGCCGCTCGAGCACTAGGACCTTGCGACCGAACATTCCCAGGCGGACCGCAGCGGCGAGGCCGGACATGCCGGCACCGATGATGACGGCGTCGTAATGGGCGGAGGGACTGGACACGGGGCTAAGGTCGCAGAAGTCGCCGACAGGTCAAGCGACGCCCTCAGGGCGTCGTGATGCGGATGACCTCCTCCGCCGCGTGGATGACCTGCTGGGCCGTAATGCGGGCGAGGGCCCGGTCCATGCGCGCGAGATAGTCAGCACGGAGTTCGCCTGCGAACATCGTGGTGTCGACGCGGACCACTCGATGGACCGTACCCCACGGACGAGCGCGGGCGTAATCGGAGGGTCCGAAGACGCCCACCACCGGGGTGCCAACCGCTGCGGCGAGCTGCAAGACGGACGAATCCGCCCCAAGGAAAAGACGCGACTCCTTGATGAGGCGAGCGAGCTGTGAAAATCGGAGGCGGCCGCCGGTCGACATCGCCACGGGGCCGATCAGCCCGCAGAGCGCCTCGGCCATGATACGTTCCGCGCCACCCGGTCCGGCCGAGATGACGATACGTTCGACCGCGCGGGAAGCGATGAGTTCGCGAGCGACCGAGGCCCATTTGTCGATCTCGAGGATCCGCTCAGGGCGCGTGGCGCCAGGGTGAATGACGGCGAAACGTCCTTCCTCCAGCATCATGCCATGCTCCTGCATGCGCGACGGGGCGAACCACATCGCCGGCGTCTCGGCATGGAAGCCTAGGACGCGCGACATCACCTCATGGTCGCGAGCGGCTTCATGCGGATCGACGACGGAGCCGAAGACCTGCTGGTGCATCAGCGGGCGGAGATAGAACGGGGCGTGGCCACCGCAGGCACGCACGACTGCGCCGCTCAGCGCCACCAGACGGTTCGCTAAAGAGTGACCGCCCAGAGCAATGGCGAAGTCGAAGCGCTGGCGACGGAGCCGTGAAACAAGCGCCAAGACCGACCCCTCTTCGCCAAAGCCGATGGTCTCAACGACCGCCGGACAACCCTCGAGGGCAACCTCGGAACCGGGCGAGGTGACAAAGGTAATCTGAGCGCCAGGATGCCGTTCGCGGATGGTACGCAAACCCGCTGTCGAGGCCAACGCACCGCGCAGTCCCGTAAACTTAACGACCAGCAGGCGCATCTCAGACGAGATTCTTAGCCTGGTTATCCCACAGGCGGCGGAACAGCTCCGAGGAGGCGTAGACGGCCTCACGCGTGCCGTCGGCAATAATCCGCCCATCGTCAAAGACCAGCACGCGGTCCACGTCCCGAATCGTGCTAAAGCGATGCGCGACGATGAGCGTGGTCCGCCCCTTCATCAGAAGCGCCAGCGACTGCTGGATGCTG
>DBCN01000009.1:466-6900 GCA_002293065.1 Opitutia bacterium UBA957 | reverse complement strand
GGGATGGGGACACCCTTCCTCTCTCCGCCCCTACCCGCCTCATTCCTTGACCCAGCAATCGACGCAGTCATCGCCCCTGTCCTCGACGCAGTCATCGACTCTTCCCCGACTCTCCCCTCGACGCAGTCCTCGACTCAGTCCCCGACCCTCCCCCGACTCTTTCCCGACTCTTCCCTCGACTCTTCCCCTACCACACCTCTTCCGTCATATGCTCGGAGCCGCAGTTGACGCAGAGGGCTTTCTTGCCGGCCTCCCGCGTAACCGAGTACAGGCCACCAACAAAGGGGTTCGCAATCCAGGTGCAAATTTCCATGAAGAGGTTCCCCGGCTTCTCCTCCCGCACGGTGTTGGATTGATGGCCACAGCGCTGACATTCGTAGCGTAAAGGGCGCATGGGCGTGGGCACTGGCTTGGCGGACGGCGCCGGCGGAGGGGTAGGTGTCGGCGGGTCATAGGTCCGACCCAGGACCAGCCAGTAGGCCATGCCCTTTTTCCAGTAGTGATCTGTTCGTCGTACCGTGCCTGCCCCAATGAGCACAGGGAGATCCGCCTCGGGGTATTTACCGAGCTGGACGCCTGACCTTGCAATATGGACCTGAACCATGGGGACACCCCGACTATTGCGAGCACGGGCCCGTTCAGCAAGCCCCACGCCCCCGGGCGCATTACAAATCGACACCGGCTTTTCGCCCCTCTCCCCTGCCCCGACTCTGCCTCAACCCTACCCAGACTCTGCCTCGACTCTCTCCCGACCCAGCCATCGACCCTGCCCCCGACCCTACCCCGACTCTCCCCCGACTCTGTCCTCACCCCATTCTTTTAGACTGCACCAGGCTCGGGGGACGCTTAATCTATGTTCATCCCCATGCTCAACCCTTCCTGCTTCCTGCTGGCCGCCCTGACGCTCGGCGTTGCCGCCGCGGACATCCCCACCACCGCCGCCAAGGTCCACACCGTCACGGTATACGGTGACCGCGCCGAAGTCGTGCGGCACCTGTCGGCCACCGTCGAAGCCGGCGACCACACGCTGACCTTCGAAAACCTGCCGGGTGCAACCGACCTGTCTTCCGTCCGCGTCGACGGCAAGGGCGCCTTCACGCTCATCGACATCCGCGGTGAGCGCGTGCAGACCAAGGAGGTCGCCGATGAGCGGGTGCTCAAATTGAGCAAGGAGCTTGAAGCGCTCCGTGCCCAGGCTGGCGACCTGACCCTCGCCGACAACCGCATCACCCAGCGAAAGGCCGCCTTGGAAAAAGTCCTCGGTCGCCTCACGTCCGTGGGTAAGGAGTCCGCCAACGCCGAGATGGATCCCTCGAAGTGGGCCGCCTACCTGCAGTACCACGTCGATACGCTCGCCAAGCTCGACAAGGAGATCCTCGCGAACGGCGTCAGCCGCACCAGCCTGAACCTCGACATCGATCGCGTGCAGCGCGAGCTCAACGAACTGAACGCCCATCGCTTCAAGTTCCGTAACGTGGCCCGGGTCCGCATCGAGGCCAAGCAGGCCGGCCCCATCGAACTCGACCTCGCCTACGTGGTCCGCGGCCCCAGCTGGAACCCGCTCTACGATATCCGCGCCGATACGAAGGCGAAGACCGTCCGAGTCAATTACCACGCCGAAGTCCGCCAATCGACCGGGGAAGATTGGAAAGGCGTCGCCCTCAAACTCTCCACCGCGCAGCCCAACCTCGGTGGCCGCGAACCGCAGATGTCCCCCTGGTTCATCCAGCGCTACGTCCCTCAACCGGTAGCCGTCGCCGGCGGCGTCATGCTCGAAGGTGCCGCCAAGCCGACCAACCTCAATCGGAAGTCCGCCAGCGAGGTCCCTGAACTCAGCCCCCTCGCTCCGGTGGCCGCCGCGATGGACTTCACCTACGCCCGCGTGAATACGGGCGGCACGGCGGCGACGTTCGCCATCCCGCGCGCCTACGATGTGCCGTCCGACAATAAACCGGCCAAGGTCGCCATCGCTTCCGAATCCTTCCCGAGCGAGTTCCGCCACACCTGCGTGCCCAAGCTTGCGCCGCACGTCTACCTGAAGGCCAAGGCGATCAACAGCTCGGACTTCCCCTTCATCGCCGGCCCGACGGCCGTCTTCCTCGACGGCGCCTTCGTCGCGAACGCCAGCCTCGACCTCGTCGCCCCTGGTCAGGAATTCTGGACGCACCTTGGCGCCGACCAATCGGTGAAGGTCGACCTCAAGGACCTCGGCAAGGTCGAGGAACTCTCCGGCCTCTTCGGTAAGAAGACCGCCCGTAGCGTCGTCAGCAAGGTCTTCAAGGTGACCAACGGCAAGTCCACCGACATCCAGCTCACCATCAAGGACCAAGTCCCCTCTTCCAACCACGAGGAGATCAAGGTGGTCTTCGAGGAACCGAAATACGACAAGGACACCGACGGCTTCAAGGTCGACCAGTCGAAGTTCGTCGAGTGGAACCTGACGCTCAAGCCCGGCGCCAAGCAGGACGTCCCCTTCCGCTTCGCCATCGAACGCCCCGAAGGCTTCCCGATGGTCGGCCAATAAGCCACCGCCCACCCTGAACTATTTAAAATAAAACCATGAAACTCTTCTCCTTCCTCTGCTTCGCCGCCGCGCTCGGCGCCGCCGAAGTCAAGACGCCCGACGCCAAACCGCGCGAAGTGACGGTCTACGCCGACCGCGCCGAGGTGGTCCGCATCTTCAAGGGCGACCTCGCCGCAGGTGACCAGTCCCTGCTCTTCGACAACCTGCCCGCCAACGTCGATTTCTCGTCCATTCGCGTCGAGGGCACCGGCGCCTTCACCCTCATCGACATCCGGGCCGAAACCGTCCAGGTCAAGGAAGTCGCCAATGAGGCCATCCGTGCCCTGCAGGCGAAGATCCAAGCCCAAGAGCTCGTCCAGAAGGAACTCGCCCTCGCCGAAGGCCGCGTGGCCTTCCGACGTGGAGCCTTGGACAAGGTCCTCGGTCGCTTGACCTCCGTGGGCAAGGAATCCGCCAACCCCGAGATGGACCCGCTCAAGTGGGCCGCCTACCTCGACTTCCAAGCGGAACAGCAGGTCGCCCTGGACAAGGAAGCCACGGACCTCGCCAAGCGCGTCAAGGAGTCGCGTCAATTGGTCGATACCTTCAACCGCGAGATCGCGGCCCTCAACGGCAACCAGAGCCGCTCGCGCAACCAGGCCCGCGTCAACCTTGACGTGAAGACCGCCGGCGCCGCCGAAGTCCGCCTGAGCTACGTGGTGCATGGACCTAGCTGGAAGCCCGTCTACGACCTTCGCGCCGACACCAAGGGCAAGACGCTCGAGATCACCTACCACGCCGAACTGCGCCAATCGACCGGTGAAGACTGGCAAGGCGTTTCGCTGAAGCTCTCCACCGCCGAACCCAGCGTCGGCGGGCGCGAACCCGAGATGTCCCCGTGGTTCCTCGCCAAGGCCGAGGCCGTCGCCCTCGATGAACTCGGCAAGGACTCGGACGGCCGCAATCGCTGGGATAGAGCCATGGGAACCGGTCGAATCGCGGGCGAGAAGCAGCAAAACTTCGGTGGCGGCGCTTCAAATTTAAACATGTTCCAAGCCAATGAATTCAAGGCCGGGGCGGCCGCGCTCGCCGACGCCAGCGTCAGCACCGCCGCGGTCGTCGCCGGCGGCACCGCCGCGACCTACGTCATCGAACGAACGACCGACATCAAGTCGGACAACAAGATGGCCAAGGTCACCGTGATGCGCCTGCTGCTGCCGTCGACCTACCGTCACAGCTGCGTCCCGAAGCTTTCGAGCTACGTCTACCTGAAGACCCACGCGACCAACAAGTCCGACTTCACCCTGCTGCCCGGCCGGACGTCCGTCTTCCTCGACGGTGCGTTCGTCGCCAACGCCAGCATGGACCTCGTGCCGGCCGGTCAAGAGTTCTGGACGTTCCTCGGCGTCGACCAATCCGTGAGCGTCGAGCGTAAGGAGCTGGCCCGTCGCGAGGAAACCACCGGCGTCTTCGGCAAGAAGACCCTGCGCACCGTCTTCGATCAGGTCTTCAAGGTGAAGAACGGCAAGGCCACGGAGATCGACCTCGTCATCTGGGACCAGCTCCCGATGGGCGACCACGAAGACATCAAGGTCGTCCTCGAGGAGCCGAAGCTCGAAAAGGACTCCACGAGCTTCAAGATGACCGAAACGAAGTACGTCGAATGGCGCCATGCCGTGAAGGCCGGCGAAAAGCGCGACGTCCCCTTCCGCTTCGCCATCGAACGCCCCGAAGACATGCAGGTCATCGGCTACTGAGCCGCCCTCTGCCCGCCCGGCGGCGCGGCGCGCCTCTATCCTTCCCATCGGTCGCGATTTGGTCTACTCCTCGCGTATGTACCCATTCACCGCGTACCTGCGTTGCGCCTTCCACCCGACCGCCCAGGCCGAAGAGGTCAGCCTGAACCGGCTCGCGGGGATGTTCGACCATTGGTTCCGTAAGTCCCTGCCGCGTGAACCGCGCGTGACTAAGGTGACGCCGCTCCGCCGTCTGAATGGCGCCGGCAAGCATGAGGTCATCTACGACCTGATGGTCACCGGGGAATCACCGACGGAGAATGACCCACAGCTGCTCCCGGACCTGATCCAGTTGTTCTCGGACGCCGCTTCACCGGGCCAACAGGACCGGCTGGACCCCGAAAAGCACCCCGACCTGCTGGCCCTGCGCCTGCAGGAAGTCACCTCGCTCACGGGCCAGCGCACCCAACTGAAGGTCTCGTTCCGCACCGACGAGGCGACACTCAAGCGTCTGCCCTCGCCCAGCGACCTCCTCAAGATCGGCCAGCTCCAAGATGCCAACGGGTTTTGGCTGTGGGACGTTTGCTTCGACCTGACGACCTGGACCGAGCACTGCACCGAAGCGGCTTATTTCCTCACGCTAAGCGAACTTTCCAACACCGCCGGCGACCGCTCCCACGAGATGAATCCGTGGGCGGAAACGCTCCGGACCCGTCTCTCGACGGCCGAAGCCGCGCACGCCTTCCAAACCAACACCGGCCAACGCATGCATTGTGCGGGCGTGGAGAAGGTTGGGTAGGAAATAGAGTCGGGGGAGAGTCGGAGAAGGGTCGGTGTAGAGTCGGGGGAGGCTCGGGGCAGAGTCGGGGGAGAGTCGACGAAGAGTCGGGGTAGGGTCGACAAAGCGTCGATCATAGGGTCGGCGTAGAGTCGGGGCAGAGTCGGGGCAGAGTCGGGGCAGAGTCGATACTGGGTCGAGTGCAGGATTGAGTGCTTAATCGATGACTGCGTAAATCACAGAGTCGAGGAATGAGTCGAGACGAGCGCAACCGCCCAAGTCTCACACACCGGGGAACCACCCCATCACCTCCGCTATCGATGCAGTCTTCGAGCCAGTACTCGGTGCAGCCATCGATTCTTCCATCGACGCTATCAACGACCCTTCAGTCGACTCAGTAATCGATTCTGCTAACTACCTGCCCTCAACTCTCCGCCGACCCTTCTCCTACTTTTGCCTACTCTTCTCCGACCCTTCCCCTACCCTCCCACGACTCTTCCTCTACTCTTCCCCTACGCTTCCACGACGCTTCTCCGACTCTTCTCCTGCTCTTCCCCGACTCTTCCTCGACTCTGCCCTCAACTCCCCCTCACTTATCACTCCGCCAAGGGCCGGCCGGAAGTGCATCGGCGCCCGCCGAGTAGACGGATACTTCCGGGAAATTGGCCCAAGCATAGCGGGCGGCCTTCGGGGCCTTCACCTCGGTGGCCGAGACAGTGACCTTGGCGCCATCGGCCTTGGCCGTGGCAAACGCCCACTTGCCGTCGGAGCCTTGCACGGCGTAACCCTTACCTTCGCCCTTGAGGACGACGGCGCGATCGTAGGTGAGGACCCAAGCGTCGCCTTGGAGCTCGGACTTCACCACGCGCGGGGCTTCGCCATGCACACGGGTCTTGTAGACGCGTTGCAAAGCCACGGCGGCCAGACGATCGCCGACCTGGAACTTGTCCTTCGGGTGGATATCCTTCTCGTCGCCGAGGTCGATATTGACCGACACCATGGCGCCGGGGACGTTGTCCGCGATCCACTCCATGGACTCGCGGATGACCGGCCAGCCGCCGTCTTCGACGGCCACCGGCTTCTTCGCCATGAAGCGCGGAAGCTGGACGATGATGAAGGGGAACTCGCGACCCCAGGCCTTGTGCCACGCCTTGATCATGTCGCCAAGGATCCACTTGTACGCGACGGCCTGACCGGCGTTGGACTCGCCTTGATACCAGATGGCACCCTTGAAACTGTAACCGATGAGCGGATGCACCATGCCGTTCCAATTCATGTGCGGTCCATTGGACCAGACGGCCTGGGTCTTGGGGTCGGTCTTGGCCTTGGCGACGCGAGCCGCGACACCGGCGTCTTCCTTCTCCTGCCAACCCTTGGCTTCAGGCTGTGCATCATACATGCCGCGCGGGCCCCAGGC
>DBCN01000009.1:183-377 GCA_002293065.1 Opitutia bacterium UBA957 | reverse complement strand
CGTACCGTGGAAGCGAAGTAATAAGCCGCGGCGGAGAATCCCGCCACGGTGTCAGGGCCGGCGATCTTCCACGAGCCCTTGACGTCCTCGACCGGGGCCGCGGCCGGGATGCGCTGGACGAAGAAAACGCGGATGCCGTTATCGCGCGGCTTGGCGACGGATTCCTTCGCGGTGAAGGAGGCACCGACGGTCCA
>DBCN01000009.1:0-153 GCA_002293065.1 Opitutia bacterium UBA957 | reverse complement strand
GACTGGCCGGAACCCACCCAGACCTCGCCGACGATGACGTCTTTGGCGATATGGGACTCGGCACCGGACTTGACCACGAGGTCCTTGCCTTCTTCGGTGGGCTTCAGACCCGTGAGGGTCGTCTTGAAGACGCCGTTCGCGCCGGCCGTGGTG
>DBCN01000044.1:15733-35432 GCA_002293065.1 Opitutia bacterium UBA957 | reverse complement strand
CAGACGTACGCGGAAGGTCGTGCCGCGGCCGACTTCGCTGGTGACGCGAGTCCTTGGTATCGAAGAGGATGTTCCTGGTGGTGAAAGTCGCCCAGCCCACGCCATGGTTGCGGCGCACGAGGGACGGGGCCCAAATTCTACCCTGGCCGCCCTTAATCCAAGATTAAGCAGCGCCCGGATCTACTCGATCTCGATGAACCTGCCCCGGGAAATGGCTGCATAGGCTCCGCAGATGAGCGCCGATGCCCCGCACACCCAGAAAACCTGCGCAGACGAGATCTGGAAAGCCTCGCGGGCAATCCATTGGACGCCGGCGGCAGCCATAATCCCGAGAAAACTCAGGCTACTCACGCTCCCCTGCACCGCACCCTTGCTCTCGGGGGAAGGACGGTGCTGGATGACGGAGACGACTGGGACGATGAACAGGCCGGCGGAGAAGCCCAAGGTGGCCATGCAGATTCGGAAAGTGTCGGCCGTGACGCCCTCCATGCCCATCGGCACGGTGCTCAGGGCCAGGCCGAGCGCACCAAGCGGGACGAGGCGATACTCGATACGACCGCGGGAGGCATAACCCGCGACGACGCTGCCGATACCGATGCCGACCGCCAACCATACGTTCATCATGCTGTTCTGGGTGTCGGTCAGATTGAGGACGCTCTTACAGAAGACCACCATGTTCATCATCACCAAGGCCGAGATGAAATAGAAGCCGGTATTCCCCCAGCACGCGCGCCAGAGATCCCGATCCTGCTTCATGATCCGGAGCTGACGCCAGAGGTCGGTGACCGGATTGATGCGGACCGGGCAGGTCGGATCGGCCGCGGGAACGGGCGTGACCTGCCGACTGAGCAGCCAGCCGACGAAGGCAATGGCCATGAGGATAGGGCCGGCGACCCACTCGCGCCCCTCCTTCAAGAAGGCGTCGGAGAAGACTCCGGCGGCGACCACGCCGAGGATGACGCCGAGAAAAGTTAGCAGCTCAAGGATGCCGTTGCCCCATGAGAGTTTGTCGTGCGGTAAAATCTCCGGCAGGATTCCATACTTGGAAGGCGCAAAGATGGCGCTGTGACACCCCATCAGGAAGATGGCGCCCAACAGAAGCGGCAAGCTTTCCAGCCACAGGGCGACCCCCGCGAACGCCATGATGCCCATCTCCGCCGCCTTCACGTAAACCATCATGCGTTGCTTGCTGTTACGGTCCGCCAGCCAGCCCCCTAGCATCGCGAAGAGGATGAAGGGCGCGGAGAAGACCGCCGTCACCAAAGCGACCAGCTGATCGTTCGCCGCTTCCCCGGCCTTGGCCTTGGCGGCGCCCGCCAGAAGCACGAGGATGATCAGCTGCTTGAGCGCGTTGTCGCTGAAGGCGTTCTGGAACTGCGTACCCATCAGGCACCAGAAGCCTCGCTGCCAGCCAACGTGAGAAACGGCTGAATTCGAGGGGGCGGACATGCACCATCACACTCCCAGGCCATGGGGATGACAAACCTATTAGATACCTAGGACTTAAGCTGAGCGAACAACTCCAAGGCCGACTGCGAGCGGTTCAAGATGTAGACGTGGTAGCCGGGGACGCCACGGCCGAGGAGGCCGCGGATCTGCCGCACCGCCCACGAGACCCCAACCTTCCGTTGGGCTTCCTCGTCTTCCCCGCAGGCTTCGAGCTCCTGGATGAGCGCGGCCGGAATCTTGGCTTGGCAGAATCCACAGAAACGACGGGCCTGCTTGAGCGAAAGCACCGGCATGATGCCCGGCAGAATCGGCACGGAAACGCCCGCCGCCCGGGCGCGGGCGACGAACCGGAAGTAGTCTTCGTTGTCCAAGAAGAGCTGGGTGGTGACGAAATCGGCGCCGGCGGCGACCTTGCCCGCCAAGTGGCGGATGTCCGACAAGTCGTCCGGGGAACTCGGGTGGCGCTCCGGGAAACCCGCGACGCCGATGGCGAAGCGTCCCGGGCGCTCGCGACGAATCAGATCAACCAAGCCCAAGGCGTGCGCAAAGCCCTCGGGGTGGGCGGTGAACTCCGTCTGTCCCTTGGGCGGATCGCCCCGCAGGGCCAAGATACCGGCAAACCCTGCGTCGTCGTATTTGGCGATGATATCGGCTAGCTCGGCCCGACTGTGGCCCACGCAGGTCAGGTGGGCGATGAGCGGAAAGCCCGCCTGCACGAGCTTGGAGCCGTATTCGAGGACGGTCGAGCGGTCGGAGCCACCTGCGCCATAGGTGAAAGAGGCGAAATCGATGCCCAGGGGCTGCAGCGCCCGGGCGGTTTCTAGCATGGCCGCAGCTTCCTCGGGCTTCTTCGGCGGGAAGAACTCCACGGAAACCGTCGGACGGCCAGGGGACCGTAGACGGGAGAGGAAGGCATCTCTTAACATCGCATCAACCTATCTAGATTTGATGATGCAAGTCAAGAGCCTACCTCGGCCTAGCGTTTTCCTTGGGATTTGCCCTGATTGGCCGGCAGTTCTTCGGGTAAGGCCACATGGTAGGCCATCACCATCCAGCAAAGCATGACCGGGTAGATCAGTACGATGAAGCCCAGCGACCCCAGGATACCCAGCGCCACGCCCTGCCCGACCGTGAGGAGTTTGAAGCCCACCAGGAAGCACGTGGGGATGATGACGAAGATAATCGCCGCGACGTATCCGATGGAAGTCGTGCCAGAATAGACCCCCGCGGACTTGGCGAGGTCGAGCCCGCACCCCTGCGCACACGCATCATTCAGCCGAAACCAAGACTTCAGCAAGCCGGGGCGGCCGCAATTCGGGCAACGGCAGATCACCCCACGCATCATGATGTCACCGCGGGTGACTTTAAGGACAGGTTCGGACATGATGGAACAGTATTGAAGGAAGAGGGGTTGGAATCGAGGAAAGAGTCGAGGAAGAGTCGGGATAGAATCGGAGAAGAGTCGGGAAAGGGTCGGAGGAGAGTCGGGGTTTCCTGTCGGCTGAGGGATATCTCCGTTCGCACCTTGGCGGCAGAACTGCACCCATTCGTGAATGCCGCAGCCTACGTACAAAAACCTTAAAGCCTGGACGGAAGCAAGCGACCTGGTCGCCGCCACCTACTCCCTCTGCGCTAAGCACAAACGGCACATCGACCGGGAGCTGGCTGAGCAGATTCGGTCCGCCGCCGTCTCCATCCCCTCGAACATCGCCGAAGGAAGCGGGCGCGGAACGCAAAAAGACGCCCTTCGCTTTCTGTACATCGCACGGGGCTCCCTCAACGAGCTGGAAACTCAATTCGACATTTGCGAACGCACAGGCCTCATCCCGCCCGACGACCGGCTCGTGTTGCTCGAGAAAACAACCCTCGTCGCTCGACTCATCGGCGGCCTCATCAAATACCGACTACGCCGCATCCACAACGGCACCCCCAACGATAAATAACTACCACCGCCCTCACCCGCCCCTTCCGTACCCCGATTCTATCCTACCCTCACCCGATTCCCCCCGATTCTCCCCCGACCCTCCTACTACCCTTCCCCGATTCTCCCCCGACTCTTCTCCAACTCTCCTACTACCCTTCCCCGACTCTCCCGCGATTCTCCGCCGACTCTCCCCCGACTCTTCTCCGATTCTTCTCCGACTCTTCCCCGACTCTTCTCCGACTCTTCTCCGATTCTTCCCCGCCCCTTCCTCGACTCCCCCTAAACCCTCAAAAACACCTTCTTCTCCTTGAGGAACCAGAGGAGGAGCCACTCCACCGCAAGGAACCCGACAGCGAGCAGCAATGCGCCCCACCCCGCGGGGAACGCATTGGCTAGGCCCCCGAAGAGCGCCCGCGCGGTGAAGTCGAAGTTGATGAACTTGCCGGCCATGTAGATGAGCACCGAGTTCATCCCGATGACGGCGAAGAACGCGCCGAAGCCGCGCAGCCAGCCACGCACGTCGATCGTCCAATAAAAGAAGGAGAGCAGCAGACTGCCCCAACCGCAGGTCCAGAGGACGAACGAACTGGTCCAAAGATTCTTATTCAGCGGGAAGACGAAACTCCAGAGTCCGCCGATAGCGAGTAACGCCAGACCCGCGAGCGCCAAGCCGGCGGCCTGACGATCACCCGAGGCTTCTTCCGCGGAGCGGCGGAGCCAGAGTCCCGCCAGGATACCGAGTAGTGCGTTGCCGATGGCTGGCAGGACCGCGAGCAAGCCTTCCGGATCGTGGATGCCTTTGTGGAGCTTCCCCGGCAGGAGCAGTCGGTCGACGTAACTGGCGAAGTTCCCTTCCATCGTCAGGTCGCCAGCCGCGAAACCCGGCGCATGGCCGAACGACATGACCGCCCAATAGCCGAGCAGAATACCCGCGAGCCAATACCAGAGCCGCTTCGGCGCCTCGAAGTTGAAAGCGAAGATGAGCTGCGCGAACATGCCGGCGAGACCGATGCGGCCGAGCACGCTACCGAAGCGCATATTCTCCAGCCCCTTCCACTGGAGTCCGTTGTTATAGATGATGCCGAGCAGGACGAGGATGAGGCCGCGTTGAATGACCTTGCGAATGACTTCGGAGCGGGCGCCTTCCGTCAGGCGACGGGTCAGCGAGTAGGGCGTAGAGACGCCAGCCATGAACAAGAACAATGGGAAGATGAGGTCGTAAGCCTGGAAGCCGTTCCAATCGACGTGCTTGAGCTGAGCATCAATCGCACCCAACCAGCCCCACTCGGTCAGCTTGAAGAGCGCGACAAGGATACCGTGTCCACCCACAATCCAGAAGAGATCGAAGCCGCGCAGGGCATCGAGCGAAAGCAGGCGTTCCGACTTAGGGGCAGGAGTCTCCATGGGGTATGACTTTACTAGCCCAGCACCGAAGGAGGTCTACTCGGAACAGACGATTGGACACGCAAGCCCAGCGAAGAAGATGGGATTGGCTGCGCTCCGCTCCGGGCTTCGCCCGATGCCTTTGGCATCGCCTTTTCGCCTAACGGCTCACCGAACGGGTTCTCATCCCATCCGGCACGTCTTATAGGTCAGTTAAAGTGGCGGAGATGATGGGATTCGAAATCTCCTTTTACCGTCTTTTTCATTGGTTTTATTGCCTTAAACCGACTTTGCGTCTGCTTGCCGCAGCCACTGTTGTCATAGTTATCTCAGCACAAGAAACCTAATCCCGCAAAGACCTGACGCAAGTAAAATGTCGATCTACGAGGAAGTTTCACCGTCACAGTGAGACCTCATGTGCGGGATGAGCCCTTAACCAGCTCCGCGAATCACAGCCAGCGACGCCCGCACCCGAGGATGCGCAATCCACCCCAACACAGCATTGGATTCTGCTGGACCAACAAACCATGACTACCCCACGGGGCCAGGTCACCCCCGAAAATTAGTGTCGACTGGACCAAATAAGAGGGACCGCCCCAGAGCCGTTGTCCGACCTGATGTGCTCGGGCGCGCCGTGCTCGCTGATGGCCTGCGCCAGCGTGCGCATCACGTCCTGGGCGTTGATGCTGCGGGCCACGTAGTGGCCCACGCACTGCTTCGTGAACTCGTCGATGAGCGCCAGGATGCGGAACGTGCCGCCCACGGTCGTGATGTCCGCCAGGAAGTCCCACGTCCACACGCCACGCGGCTTGGTGGCCTTGGTCGGCACCCGGCCTGTCGTGAGGCCCTTGCGGACCCGCTTGCGCTTGGGCGGAGGCACGCACAGGCACAGGCGGCGGCGTAGCCGCCGCACCAGCCGCAAGCCCACCAGGGGCCGGCCTTCCTGCCGGAGCCGGCGGTTCAGGATGGCCTTCACCTTGCGGTGCCCCAGTTGGGGGTGGTGGCCGTAGATTTCCCGCAGGGCGGCCTCCAGCGGTGCGTACCGCGCCAGCCGTATCGGCCGGTAACGTGCCGTGTTCCTTCGCAGCCCGAGGATCTTGCAGGCGAACCGCTGCGAGCATGACGTGCCCGCCATGACCGCCGGTAGCAGTTCCCGCAGGACCCGCGGGCTCAGAGTTTTTTTTCGACGACGATCTTGAGGATGCGCTCCCGCAGCAGACCGTCGGCCAGCATCTGCTTGAGCTCCTTGTTCTCCTTCTCGAGCTCCTTCAGCCGCCGGACGTCCGGGTTCGTCATCATCCCGAGCTGCTTCTTCCAGCGGTAGAACGTCTGCGCCGTGATGTTCAGCTCCTTGCAGATCTCGGCCTGGCTCCGGCCGGATTCGTGGTCACGGATGGCCTTGATTTGGGCCTCCTTCGTGTGTCGTTTCTTGCTCATGTTTGTCTCGTTTATGGGGGTGGTTTGGTGGTTGGGCTACCCCCCGAGTAACATTTCAACTGGCCCCATTTAGCGTGACCCGATCACTGGCGGACCGCGTGCAACCCGGCACCTGGACCGCGTGGGTGATCCACGCGAAATGGTCGCCCAAGGAAGACGGCCTTCTGCAGATCTGGAAGGACGGCAAGCTCGTCCTCGAACGCAAAGGCCCGAACACCTACGGCACGATCGGCCTCGACTACACCCCGTACCTCAAGACCGGCATCTATCACCCCGAGTGGAACACCGCCAAGGAAGGCCGCCTCGAACGCTTCAACGCCGACAAACCTGTCGCCACGCACAAGATCACCTACGTCACTGACCTGAAGATCGGCGGCCCCACCGCGACCTATGACGACATCGCGCCGAAGTGAGACGACCGCCCCCTTATGCCTGACTTAAAGCCCCAAGGACTGCTTCGAAGACTGAGCTGCCACCTCTTGCCGCTCCTCTTCGTCCTCTGGTTTGGATAGTGCTTCATGGCCGGCGGCGATGGCATCTTCTTCGCCCTCATGCTCAGCTTCCCCACCATCCTGGTGGAAAAGATGCCGCTCGTCGCAGCCCTCTTTCCGGACTTCCCGCCCCTCTGGTGGCAGTGGACGTTGATCTTCGTGTGCGGCTATGCCCAATGGCTTCTGATTAACTACCTAGGGCTGAAAGCGCTCCACTTCATCAAGGGCCGATCAGCCAATCGTCAGGCCAGCTAAAGCCTCAATCCCCAACCCAACGCCGCTGAAAGGCAACGAAGAGGATGGGATTGGCTGCGCTGTGCTTCAAGGCTGAGCGCCAAGCTGGTCAGGGACGCGCATTCCGGCTTCGATAACCAACGTCGACTGGTTCGTCGTCACTTAGCGCCCAAGGGCCTGACCTTGGCTTCGCCCTGCTAGTTGTTCCTCGACCGCATTCCAACGCGCTCCGACGAACGCCTTAATGGGCTTAGCTTGGATCGGCTCGCGATAACCTGGCCCCATGACCACGGAAAGCGTCTCGCCAGCCAAAGCCTTATTCAAGCCCGCTAGTCGCTCGGGGGACTCCTGCGCCATCGGCTCACGGAGCACAGGACCAAGTTCATCGACCAACTTACCAATACGTTCCGGCTTGAGAGTGGTGGCGTTGAATTCTTTGAGGCGAGCAAGATACGTCGTCATGAACGCCTCCGTCTTGAACAGACGTTCAAGGAAGCGATTGTTACCGGTCCATGGCTTCCGGATGCTGAGATTGACACGCTGCTCTGCAGTCCCACGAGGGAATTGCCCGAAAGTCTGATCCTGATCCCAAGGAATGAACCCAAATTTCAGCGTCTGGGGGTGCAGATGGAG
The DNA here is from genome assembly GCA_002293065.1 of Opitutia bacterium UBA957. GTDB lineage: Bacteria > Verrucomicrobiota > Verrucomicrobiia > Opitutales > UBA953 > UBA953. The sequence goes on along the minus strand of DBCN01000044.1, from coordinate 27,881 downwards.
GTAGAAATTCTGACCAGGACCAAGGATCCCGTCCAAGTCGACCAACCAAACCGTCAGCGCTAGATAGCGGGCCGTATTTTCCAGGTCGAGGTATTCGCCAACCTTGGCAGCGAACTCGCCGTCGCTCGCATTCGCAAATAACTTACAGGTTTCGATAAGTCGCTTCTTATGGGCATCATCCAAAGTAGCCTTGGCGTCGTACGTCTGCTTATACGCCTGCCAATCTTCACCCAGGTAGCCGAACAGGTTAGGCGTCACCGGCTTGAACAAAGCACCCTTCGTGGTTCCGAGTTGTTCTTCGGCGAAATGGCCTCCGACATCCTCGACCATATTATAGAGCCCCAGATATTTACGCTCGTACAATCCAGGCACGGTGACATTGACCTTCGCATAGGCAGTCCGCGGAGCGGGCACCTGACAATCACGGAACAATCGATAGGCAATGGATTCGTTCGTGCAACTCGGGTCTCGCACGGAATTATGGAGGTTCACTTGACTGAATCCAGCGAGCTTCTGCCCCTTCTGGAATTGATTGAGGTCGAGCTTGAGCGATCGCTTGAGGCTTTCGCGTGAGGTCAAGAACGTCCCATTGCCTTTATAACGCACACCCACTTCCGACATGCGCCATGGTCCGAAATCCAGATCAGCCCTGACGTAGTTAAACTGAATGCCAAAAGCGGCGGCGATGCCATTACGTCCGCCATCCGGGCCTTGCAGGAATCCACCCCCCTGACGGCGAGGTGCGCGCGGACCTTGGGTCGGCTCCATCGCTTTCCACTGCTCCGCCGTGAAACCCAAATGGATGTCCCAAACCTTAGTAGCGGTGAACACATCAGATGCCTTAGCATCAGCCGCCTTAGCAGTTTCGGCCCCATACGTCTCTGCGGGCAATGAGTAGGCAGCAAAGGCCATGCAAAAAGTGATCCTGAACGATGTTCGCAAAAGATGTACGAAATGTAGCATATCCAGTGATACCCCATCTAAGGCATAAAGTTTCGGCATAAACCCAACCCTTCTATAGTTTATCGATTAAGGTAATGGACAAGGAGCGATTGGCTGCGCTGCGCTCCGGGCCTGACGGCCCAATGCCTGCGGCATTGCCTGCTTCGCCGAACCCAAGGGTTCTCATCCCTCCCTCTTGCGCAGAAGCGCGGAGAGGGAGGGATTCGAAACAACGCTGATACCCGGGTAGGGCCTACTGACTCGACGCCGAAAGGCAGGCTAGGTCAGCACGCAGTGCTGACCCTACCCGATGCATTCATCGACTCAGCACCCTGAACTCGATCCAGGACTCAATTCAGCTCTCGACCCTGCCAATCACATCCGCTCCACCGGCTCGATGCCGAGGAGGCGGAGGCCACACTCCATGATGGAGGTGGTGCGGGCGCAGAGCATGAGGCGACGGGCCTTCACGGCCGGGTCATCCACCAACACGCTGTCGGCGGCGTAGAAGGCACCGTAAGCGGCCGCCAGTTCATGCAGGTAGGTGCAAAGGTGGTGCGGGCGAAGGTCTTCCAACGCCTGGTCGAGCGCGGCGGTGAAGCCGAGGAGCTTGCGCGCGAGCGCGATTTCAGTCGGGGTTTCCGGATCCGTCGCCCCGGCTTCACCTTGGCCGGGCTCGATGCCGTTCTTGCGGAAGATGGAGCGGACGCGCACCACGGCGTACATCAGGTAAGGCGCGGTATTGCCTTCGAACGCCAGGAGCTTCGTCCACGAGAACGAGTAGTCCATCGTGCGGTTCGAGGAGAGGTCGACGTAGCGTAGCGCCGCCACGCCGATGGCCTTGGCGATGGCGCGTCGCTCGGGCTCGGGGAGGTCGGGATTCTTTTCGGTCACCGCCGTGAAGGCCCGCTCGGTGGCTTCATCGATGAGCTCTTGGAGACGGACTGGGTCGCCGGACTTCGTCTTGATGGCCTTACCGTCCTCGCCGAGGATGGTGCCGAACCAGACGTGGCGGAGGCGCGGGAGCTTGCGGTCCGTCGCGCGGAACCACTTGGCGCCGTTCAGGAACAGCTGCTGGAAGTGATCCTGTTGGCGACCGTCCGTGACATAAACGATTTCGTCCGCCTTGAAGTGTTCGGTGCGGTAAAGGAGCGTCGCCAAGTCGGTCGAAGCGTAGTTCGAAGAGCCGTCCTTCTTCCGGACGATGAAGGGCATCTTCGTTTCGGCGTGGCGGGAGAAGCGGGGCTCCTCGTCGCACCACATCACCAGCGCGCCTTCGCTTTCTTCCGCGAGCCCAGCGGACTGGAGCTCCGTGTAAACCTGGTCGACCTTGTCGCGGTAAAAGGACTCGCCGAGGATGACGTCGGTCTTGAGCCCGAATTGATCGTAGATGCGCTGGCAGGCCGCGTTGGAGACCGCGACGATCTCGGTCCAAAGCGCCAGGCTGGCGGCATCGCCCTGCTGCAGGCGGGCGAGTTCGGCGCGGGCGGCATCCAACTGTGCGGGGTCGGCCTTGGTCAGGACGCTGCCTTCTTTGTAGAGACGTTCGAGGTCTTCCAGGGCCGTCGGGCTCTTGGCATCGAGCTGGAAGCCCGCGCGCTTGATGGCGAGGATCAGGATGCCGAAGTTCGTGCCCCAGTCGCCGATATGGTTATCGCGGACGAGCTCGGCGCCGCAGAACTCGATGAGCCGGGCGACCGCCTCGCCGATGACGATCGGACGGAGGTGGCCGACGTGCATCTGCTTCGCGGTGTTCGGCGACGGATAATCGATGACGACCTTACGTCCACCCATGATTCGGGAAGCACCGGCGCGCCACTTGGATTCATCGCGATACTCGCGCAACCAGGAACCGAGGGCCTTCGGCGTGAGCTTGAAGTTGATGAAGCCCGGGCCCGCCACCTCGACCTGAATCAAGGATTCGTCGAGCTCACCCGTCGCCTTGACCGCGTCCACCAAGGCGGTCGCCAAGGCACGCGGGTTGGCCTTGGCCTTCTTGGCCGCGGCGATGGCGCCGTTGGACTGGAAGTCGGCGTGGCGCGGATCGGACGGACGCAACTCCGGCTGAAAGGAAGCGTCGAGGCCGGGAACGGCAGGGGCGACCTTCCGCAGCAGCGATTCAAGTTCTCGGGCAGGATTGAACCAAACGGACATGCCTCAAGCCGTAAGCCCCTCCGCCCCCTCGGCAAGCGAAGAAGGCGAAGGGTGGCCCAGCGGGCTTATTTCAGCGTCATCAGGTAGGCCAACAGGTCGGCGACCTGCTCGTCGCCCAAGGCGTCCAACAGGCCTTCGGGCATGAGCGAGCGCCGGAGGTAGCGCGCCGAACGGACATTGGACTTGGGCGTGCGGATCTCCTCCCCGCCCGGCTGCCGAGTCACGTACGCCTTGGCATCCTCGCTGACGTAGAATCCTTCCAGGACTTCGCCGGTGATGAGTTCGAGTCGGAACACCCGGTAGGCCGCCTCCATCGCCGCGTTCGGGTCCATGATATTACGGACGACGCCTTCGAGGCCCATCGCGCCAGCGCCGCTCAGGTTCGGGCCGATCTGGCCACCTTGCCCGTTGATGGCATGGCAGGTCTGGCACATCGCGGCGAGGACCTTGCCCTTGGCGGTGTTACCGCCCTTGCGACCCAGTTCCATGTAATGCTCCTGCTTCCGGGCCAGCACCTCGAATTGGGCCTTGGTGATGAGCGGTGGCACATCCGTCGTCCGGACGACCTGAGCGCCCTTTCGCAACGAACCCCAAGAGGCATCGCCGCCCGCATTGAAGAACGCGAGCGCGGTCGGACGCTCCTCACCCGCGAAGGTCCGCGTGAAGTTATCGCGGATCTCCTTGGCGGATCGGGCCACGTTCCAGACGCGGTATTCGGCGAGGGCGCCTTTCGTGCCGAGTTTCGGCACGGTCCACGCCACATTGCAGCCCAGGAAATCCTTGGTGAGCGGGACCTTGCCGACGGACTCGAGCTCGCCGTTGCCGTAAAGGCGTAGTTCGCCCTTGGCATCGCGCGTGATCGCGTAGTGCGTCCAGAGCTCTGGCGTGATGGGCTTTTGGGCGACGAGCACGTCGCCCAAGGGGGCAAATGCATAAAGGCGCAGCAATGACCCGGCAAAGTTGACGTCCAGCTGGCCGGGGGCCCCCAAGACGCCGTCGTTGTTGTCGACGCCCGGCGCCAAACGCACCCAGAACTCCAGCGTGAAGGGCCCCTTGAGGTCGAGCTTGGTCTCGGCGACGGCGCCATCGCTGCCGTCCAACATAAGGACCGGACGGAACACCGCGCCCAGCTCGGCCATGAGCGACTTCAATTCCGGGCTTTCGCCCAAGGTCAGCGCCAACTTTTCGGCGATCGGGCCGTCGATCTCATCCTTCGCCAGCGTCTTGGCCTGTAGGGCCGCGGCGATGGCGCGCGCGCCTTCCTTGGAAGAGCTGAGTCCGCCCAAGACGGCGCGACGGCGAAGCACATCCAGCTTAGGCAGCAACGAAAGCGCTGCCGCCGGGGCCTGGGGCGCGCGGGAAGCCGTCAACGCGGCCAGGGCGCGGTCGACGATGGTGGCATCGGCGTGCGTGGAGAAACCCACGAAGAGTTGGACCTCCGAGCTACGCAGGTCACGGAGGGCTTGGAGCGCGGTGCCGAGGGCGGCAACGTCCTTGGTCTGCTGCGTGAACTGGACGAGGTCGGCCTCAAGCGCGGCCAACTGGAATCCACCGATGAGCGCGAGGCCGAGGGTCTGCGATTTAGCATCTCCCGTCAGCAGTTCCTTCGCCGCGTCGGTGAGCAAGGGCCCAACCTTCGCGGGGTCGAGCTTGGTGCGCGCCGACAACAGGCCTTCCGCGACCTCGGCCCGGACGGACGGCTTGCGGAGCAAGGCGCGGATAGCGTCGGCGCAGGCCGGGACTTCGGCGGACTGGGCTAGGCTCAGGAGCTCTTCGCTCGTCGGCGCGCGCTCCAGGGTCGGCAGGATCGAGGCCAGGACCGTGGCCCCGGCTTTCGGCTCCAAGGCCAACGTGGCGAAAAGACGCTGCTCGGCGGTCAGGCCGGAGTCCGCGCGCTGGAGGAAGCCCGCCACCAAGGCCGGCTGGCGCTCGAGGTACATGCGCACGAGGAAACGCTCGAACTCTCGGTAGTAAGCTTCGCCTACCTTGATCGGCTTACGGTTGCGATCGGGAGCGACCGGCTCGGCCAAGGCTGGTTGCGCGAAAGAAAGCAACGCGGCGAGAGCCCCCTCGGCGGGGATGGCTTCACCCAACGTCTTGATGGCAGCCTGGCGCACCTCGGCGTCCACGTCGGAACGCAAGCCAGCGAGGAGCGCAACCTGCGCCGTATCCACGGCGGCGGCATAACGCAGGACGCTCACGGCCTCGCGGCGCACGTTGCGGTTGGGCGACTTCAGGAGGCCGGCAGTGAGGTCCACCGGATGCTGCTTCTGCCAACCCAAGACCCAGAGGGCCTGGATGCGGCGGGCGGCGGGCGCGGCCTCATCGGCTGCCAGCGCGCGCAGGGCGTTCGTCGTCGCGGCCTCCGGGGCTCGATCCGCCAAGGTCTGCCACGACAGGTGGGCGTCGCCCACGATCTTGCCACCGAGACGAGCGAGGAGCTCGGCCGAAGGCAGCTTGGAGTAGTCGGGCACCACGGGTGGGACGAACCCCTTCGGCTTGATGCGCCAGATGCGCCCCGACTGCTTGTCGCGGTCCGGGTGGTTACGCGCGACTTCGTTGTGGCTGATGATCTTGTTGTACCAATCGATGACGTAGAGGCATCCATCCGGTCCCATCGTCATGGCGATGGGTCGGAAGAACGGGTCGTCGCAGGACACGAAATCGGCGAGCTTCTCCAGCTGGTAGCCGGCGCCATCACGCTCCATCTTGATGGCGTTCACCTTGGAGGTGATGGGGTTCGCGACATACATGACGTCCGCATAGCCCTTGGGCCAGACGCCGTGGTCGCTGAGGGCCAGGCCGCTCAAGCCGGTCCCGCCCATCTTGAACTGCGGCGCCTGGACGGGGAACGGGGGCTGATAGGACTTCGCCAAGCGATCGGCGCAGCCGGGATACCAGGCGTATTCATGGAAAGGCATCACCGGGTAGCCGTAGTCATTGGCCTCCTGGATGAACGCCTCGCCCTGACCATTCAGCACGAGGCCCCAGATGTTGCAGGGTCCCGTGCTGGTCGGCTCGAAGAAACTGCCGTCGGGACGGAAGCGGGCCATGCGCGTCGACGGGAAGTCGACGACCTCACCCTTGGTCGTGGTGACCTTGCCAGAATTGAAGGCGCCTTGCGCCAACCAGAACCAGCCGCCCGGGGCACGCGTGAATTGGTGCGGGAAAAGGTGCGAGTCCTGGACCCCGAAACCCGTCAGGAGGACTTCGCGCTTATCCGCCTTTCCGTCACCATCCGTATCACGCAAGAAGACGATGTCATGGCCATGCTGGATGATGGCGCCATTTTGGTAAGGCAGCACGCCCTCGGGAATAGCGAGGCCATCAGCGAACACGCGGGGCTGCTGGACGCCGCCGGTGAACGGGCGGTCAAAGACCACGACCTTATCGCGAGCCTTCGACTTATAGAGCGCCTCGGCGGCGGCGGGGTTCTCATTCGCGTCGACCGGATATTCCAGCGCGGTACTGGACCACGCGCGGCCCTGTTGGTCAAAGATGAGCATGATGAATTTGCCCATCTCCGGACCTTCCTTGGCGAAGAGCTCGATCTCAAAGCCCTCGGGGAGGCGAAAGAGCTTCTGCTGCTCCTCGGCGGAACGACGCGTGCCTTGGACATCGTTATAGGTGGTGTCTTTCTTCTTGGGGGCGGCCGTAGCTTTAGCGGGCGTTGCGGTCTGCACCTTCGCCCAAGTCATCTCGGCCGGCGTCGCCGGCAGTTCCTCGATGACGATATCCTTCACCTGCACCTCGGCCTTACCGCCGGAGTGGATCTGCAGGCCGATCTTCCCATCGGTCGCGATGGTCAGGTCGGCCTCGGTGTAATCGAGCGCGGGCACGCCATTAATCCAGCTGCGGATGCGACGGCCTTCCGCCAAGATGCGGTATTCGTTCCATTCGCCTTCCTTGACGGCAGCGAGCACGGCTTTGGGGTCCGCCGAATCGGCGATGACCTTGTTGCGGCGGCTCTCATCGTAGATTTTGCCGTACCAACCGGGACCATAGTCGATTTGGTAACCGCTCATCTCCGTGCTGCTTGGCACGCGAACGCTGCGGATCTGGACACCGCTGTTGACGAAGCCCGTGCCCGTGAGGCGCAACTTCAGGCGCAGGTCGAAGTTCTGGTAGGTCTTGGTGGTCGCGAGGAACTGATTCTTCGTGACCGTTCGCTCGAACGAGCCACCCCGGATCTCGCCATCTTGGACGCGCCACCACGTCAGGTCGCCCTCCCAACCCGCGAGCGTCTTGCCATCGAAGAGCGAGGCCGGGGCAGCCCAGGCGGCAGCGGACGCCAGGCATGCGGTGAGGACGGTCAGGTAAAACTTGAACGGTTTCATGGGAAGGGGTCCAGGCAACCTACCCCACTACGGACAGACCTCAATCCTCCGTGCGGGCCAAGCACGCAACTTTTACACCGCCAAACACACATCAGAAGCACCCCACGCTTGCCACGGAGGCCTTTAAACGACTGTTTCAAGGCATGTCCTCCGTCCATAAGCTCATCCGCGACTGTGCTGCCACGCTGATCCCCGCCGGGGACATCGTCGTGCTCGAGTCAGGCAGCGAAGTCACCGTGACCCAAGCCCTCGGCGGCTCGGTCACCGTGCGTACGGGCATGGGCCTCTTCCGCATCGCCCCCGCCGACCTCGATGCCTTGGGTCAGGAGGCGACGGGCCTTTATGGCGAACAACCCAAGAACGAGGCCACGGGCCCGCTCAACCAGGAGATGCTCTGGGAAGCGCTCAAGGGCTGCTTCGACCCGGAGATTCCCGTGAACATCGTCGACCTTGGGCTGATCTACCACCTGGAGCTCACCGCCGGCGAACGCGGCGGCCAGAAGGTCGCCGCAAAAATGACCCTCACCGCGCAAGGGTGCGGCATGGGGCCCGTCATCGCCGCGGACGCCAAGTCGAAGTTGGAAGCCTTACCTGGCGTCGAATCCGCCACGGTTGAGATCGTCTGGGACCCCATTTGGAATCCACGGATGATCTCCGAGGCCGGTCGCAAGCAGCTCGGCCTCGAGTGATGACCGCACCCGTCCAGCCCGCGACGGCCCTCTACCTGCACGTCCCGTTCTGCGCGTCGTCCTGCGACTTCTGTTCGTTTTATCAGGAGCAACCCAAGCGCGGCGAAATCGACCGCTACCTTACCGCCATCGAACGCGAACTCGAACTCCATCCGCCAGGTCGGGTCGAAACCGCCTTCTGGGGCGGCGGTACGCCGGGCCTCCTGCCCGCGGATGACCTGCGTCGGCTAGGCCACGCGATGACCCGCGCGGCCGGTCGGCCTAACGAATGGACGGTCGAGCTGGCACCGTCGTCGGTCCGCGCCGACAAGCTCGCGGCCCTCAAGGAGATCGGCGTCACCCGCGTCTCGATGGGCGTGCAGAGTTTCGACGACGTCACGCTCGATGCGCTCGGCCGACGGCACTCGCCGAAGCAAATCATGGACGCGTGGGAGTTGATCCAGGCGGCGGGCTTCGCCTCGCGCAACCTCGACCTCATCTTCGCCATCCCCGGGCAGGACGAACAGCGCTGGCACGAAGACCTTCGGCGCGCCATCGAACTGCAGCCCGACCACCTTTCGACCTATTGCCTGACGTTTGAAGAAGACACGGCGATGTTCGTGAAACTCTCCCAGGGCAAGGTGAAGATCGACCGCGAACTGGAAGCGCGGCTCTATCGCCAAACGTGGGAGCAGCTCGAAGCCAATGGCTACGCGCAGTACGAAACGTCCAATTTCGCCCGGCCAGGCCATGCCTGCCGGCATAACCTGATCACTTGGGAGATGGGGGCTTGGATCGGCTTCGGACCCTCCTCGGCTTCGCAATGGGGTCGCCGGCGCTGGACGAATCCAGCGAACCTCGACCAATGGATTCAGGGCATCGAAGCGGGCGCACCGGTGCTCGAACAGGTCAAGGACCTCAGCGCCACCGACCTGCTGTGCGACGCCCTCGTCTTTGGCCTGCGCCTCAACGCCGGGGTCGATCCAGCCGCGCTGGCTAAGCGTTTCGCCACGCCATTGCCGACGCGCGTGACCCACCTCTTCGAGTCGCTCCACGAAGAAGGGCTGATGGAAACCGCGGGCGCGCACGTGCGCCTCACGGGTGAAGGCCGCATGCGCGCGGATGCCGTGGGGGTCGCGATCATCGAGCGCTTCGACTGATGGAGTTCGCCTTCCTCACCTCCTTCTTCTTCGCTTGGTCCATCACCTGCGCGCGGCGCAGCTCTTATTACCACGGCGCCGACCTGGCCAATCTCGGGCGCATCACGGTCGCCTTCTGCGCGATCGGCGCCTACATCCTGCTCTCCGGCCGCGGACTGCTCTTCCCTGGCTGGACATGGCTCATCCTCGGCGGCGCCATCGGCCTTGGCGTCGGCGACATCGCCAGTTTCCATTCGTTGACCCGCATCGGGGCGGGCTTGGCGCTGCTCATCATGCAGACCTTGGCGGCGCCCTTCGCGCTGATCCTCGAGTACTTCATCCTCGGGCACGCCCCATCCGCGACCCAAATGGGGGCGGCGGCGGTCATCCTCGTCGGAGTAGCCATCGCGTTGGGTCGTCCACCGGAAGGAGACCGCCGCCACTGGCGCCTCGGGGTTTCTCTCTCGGTGCTCGCAGCCTTGGGCCAAGCCTGTGGGGCCGTGAGCACACCGATGGCGAAGGCCGCCTGTCTCGCCGCTGGGGAGACGTTGCCCGATGGGCTCTCCCAAGGCTTCCTGCGACTCATCGGCGGTCTGCCCATCGTGCTCGTCTTCGTCCTCTGGAACACGCGGGGCCAAGGCCTGTTCGCGCAAGTCCGCCGGCCGTACGAAGGATTCAAGGCCCGCGGGTGGATGCTGATGAATGGCCTGGCCGGACCAGGTATCGGCGTCGCCTGCTACCAATGGGCGCTGAGTACGAGCTCCTCCGCCATCGTGCTCAGCATCGTCGCGCTCTCTCCGCTGTTCGCCCTGCTCTTCCAATGGCTCGTGGAAGGCAACCGGCCTGGTCCGCGCGTTTGGATTGGAGGCGCCGTCGCCATCGGTGGAGTCATCCTGCTGCGGAACGCCTGAGCGGAGGCCTACTTCGACTTCACCTGCCGCAGCGCCTCGTACGTCGCAATCCCGCAGGCCGTCGAGAGGTTGAGCGAACGCGTGAGGTCATTGAAGTGGGGAATCTTCACCGTGTTCGCCGCGCCGACGAAAGCGTGCACGGCCTCGGGTGCGCCCGAGCTCTCGCTGCCGAAGACCAACCCGTCGCCCTCCTCATAGCGCGCGTCCCAGAAACCCTGCGTCGTCTTGGTCGAAAAGAGCCAGAGCCGTTGTGGACGTCCCGGCGAAGCCAAGAAGGCCTCCCAGCTCTCGTGATGGCGCACGTCCAACTGGTGCCAGTAATCCATACCGGCGCGGCGTAGCTTGGCGTCATCGATCTTGAAGCCCAACGGATGCACCAGATGGAGGACGCAGCCCGTGACCGCGCACATGCGGCCGATGTTGCCCGTGTTCGGGGCAATCTCCGGATGGAGCAAGACGAGGTGGAGCGGAGGGTTCACCGACGACGACTCATGGCCCGCGAGATCTCCCGCTTGGCGTCACGCTCCTTGATATCCTGACGGCGGTCGTGCTGCTTCTTGCCCTTACCCACGGCGATGAGGCACTTGGCCAAGCCATGCTTAAAGTAAATCTTCAGGGGGATGACCGTGGCACCGCCGGAACGGACCTCCTCGGTCAACTTGGCCACCTCGGCTGAATGGAGCAGCAGCTTGCGCGTGCGGTAGGGGTCGTGGTTGTTGTGGTTGCCGAAATCGTATTCCGCGATGTGGGCGTGGAAGAGCACCGGCCCCTTCGGCGTCAGGCGCACGAAAGAGTCCGCGATGTTCGCCCGGCCCAGCCGCAACGACTTCACCTCGGTCCCCAACAACATCAGGCCAGCCTCGTAGGTCTGACCAATGAAGTAGTCCCGGCCGGCCTTGGGATTGCCAACCTCTGGAAGGGAATGCTCTTTACGTGCGGCCATGGTGGTGCGTCGGGGCTACCCGCCGATGGCCGGAAACCTCAGCGCGTGACCGCTTAGACCTGGCCCTGGTCTTCCTCGGCAAAGGCCCAGGAGATACGGCCTTCGATGATTTCGCGGAGGGCGATATCCTCAGGGGAAAGGGTCTCGTAGAGGTCGCCGCCCAAGAGGTGCTTGTACTTGGGAGGAGAGCCTTGCGGGCGTTCAGCCGTCGCGCGGAGCTGCTTTACACGCTTGGAGACAACATTGATGAGAATGTTGGCGTCAGGAATGATCTTTCGGGCATCTTGCAGGTAGTCGTCGCGCATGGTGGGTTCCCGCACAGGGAACCACGAAACCTAGGGCAGCACCCCCCTCTGGCAAGCGTTTTCAAAAGGGTCCAAAAATGCCTTTGCCCTCCCCCATTTTAGGGGCAATACAAAGCCCCATCTCTATGTCAGACCCCGAAAACTACGGCGAACAGATGAAATCCAAGGGGGGCATCTCGCGGGTTTTCAAGGCCCTTGGGTATACTTGGGATGGCCTCAAGGCCGCGGCCCGGCACGAAGAAGCCTTCAAACAAGAGCTTTACGTGATCGTCCCGCTCTCGATTGCGGCATGGTTCGTACCGGTCAGCTTCCTCGAACGTGCCCTGCTGTTCTCCGTCCTTCAGCTCATCCTGATCGTGGAACTCCTCAATTCAGCCATCGAGGCCAACACGGATCACATTTCCCTCGAACGCCACCCCTTGGCCAAGCGTGCCAAGGATATGGGGAGCGCAGCCGTCTTCCTCGCCATCGTCATCGCCATCGCTTGTTGGGCCTGCGTCCTTTGGGAGAAATACGGCCGAAACGCTTAAACTTGGCTAGCCGGGAGGCGTCGCAGCCTACCAAACGAAAGAACCCGCCAAATGGCGGGTTCTTTTGCGAACGGGAAGTGGGACTTAGGCCTTGGTGACGAGGCCGGCCTTGAGGGCCTTGACCGACACCCACTGGCGCTTGATCGAGCCGTTGGGCTGGAGAACGCGGATGCGCTGGACGTTCGGACGGAAAACGCGCTTGGTCTGCTTCACGAGCTG
>DBCN01000044.1:0-15668 GCA_002293065.1 Opitutia bacterium UBA957 | reverse complement strand
ACCGCGGTGAATGATTCGGCGGCCCTTGACGGGGCGCTTGCCGGTGACGCTGCAGATACGGGACATAGTAGTTCGAGCTCCTTTGGAAGGTCGGAGCAAAGGGGTGGTGAGGCGATTGGCAAGCGGTAAGTGGGAGAGACTAACTTCTGCGCATCGCGCGGTCCAACCCCTTCAAACCCTCCGAAAACTGGGCTGGATCGAGCAAAAGGCTCAAAATCAGGTACCCGGTCGTCGCGGGCATCCCGTAGAAATAACCAGGATGAGCCCAAATTCCTTCGTCCAAGGCATTAAAGAGGAGCCGCTCCTCGGAAACCCCGGGAGGCAGCGCCAAGATACCCATCCAGCCGGCCGGACGGGGTAGCACCGAACAAGGATGGCCCGAAGCAACCACCCAGGCCTTCAGCGCAGCCTCATTTTGGGCCACCCGAGCTCGGATGGAGGCGCGGAGGGGTTCCGCCCGACGGATGAGGTCAGGCAAGGCCAACTGCGCCCCCGTGCTCACCGAAAGGAAGGCGTCAGCAATATGCTCCAAGCGGCGGCAAGACTCGGTGGCATGATTGGCGGGGCCAGCGACGACGATCCAACCGGCCTTCAGCTGCGGGGCGACCGCAACCTTGGAGAGTCCGCTCAGGACATAAAGGGCTACCTGGGTTTCGTCGACCCACGTGCCTGGAGACACCACGCCCTCGGCCGGATAATCGAGGAAGACCTCATCGCAGATGATGCCGAGGCTGTGCTTGAGCGCGAAGTTGCGGAGCAAGTCGCGATCACGGCGACCCACGAAGGCTCCCGTCGGATTGGAAGGATTGATGCAGACGATGGCCTTCGTCCGGCCGCCCGCCTTGAGTTGACCCGGGTCGATGACCCACTCGCCCGCCAGCTGCGTCAACTTATACGGGCGCAACGTGACGCCTTCCAAAGCGGCGAGGACTTCGAGCAATGGATACGCGGGTTCAGGGACGAGCACCTCGTCGCCGGGATTGCAGAGCAACTTGAAGAGCCAGCTATACCCTTCGCTCGTGCTGGCGGACAGAAAAAGCCGGTCGGCGGAAACCCGGACACCGCGGGCCGAATAATAATCGGCGATGGCGGCGCGCGTCGCGGCGAGGCCGCGCGGATCCGGCTCTTGGCGCTGGAGGCCTTCCTTGCGCATGAAAGAACCGAGCTCGGCGACCGACCAACCGAAACCTGCGGTGGCGGGATTCGCATCCGACATGTCGAGGAGCGACAGATTGGCCGAGAGCCTTTTCGCCTTTGCCTTGCTGAGGGCGTTCGGAGCATCGGCAAAGGCAAGACGGGTACTGAACATGGGAGCCATAGATGACTGAATCGAGGGCTGAGTCGAGGATGGAGGGCGGAAACGAGAAGAGCGTCAGGAATCCGGTGCCACTTCCAGGATTGAATTCAATCCCTCCCCCTCCAAAGGTATCCCCATGTCCCTTCAAGTCCTGAAACCCCGCGTGCGTGGCTTCATCTGCATCACTTCCCACCCGGAAGGCTGCGCGGCTCATGTCCGCGAACAGATCGCCCATGTGAAGTCCCGGCCGGCCCTCAAGGATGGCCCGAAGTCCGTCTTGGTCATCGGCGCCTCCACGGGCTACGGGCTCTCGTCGCGCATCGCCGCGGCCTTTGGCTCCGGTGCCGCCACCCTCGGCGTCTTCTTTGAACGCAACGGCGAAGGCGACAAGCCCGGCAGCCCAGGCTGGTACAACACGACGGGGTTCCATGCCGAAGCCAAGAAGGCCGGCCTCACCGCCATCTCGCTGAACGGCGATGCGTTTTCCGCCGAGCTCAAGGCCCAGGTCATCGAGGCCATCAAGTCCAAGATGCCCGGCGGCAAGGTCGACCTCATCGTCTATTCCCTCGCCTCCCCGCGCCGCACCGCCCCGGATGGCGTCACCTACAAGTCCACGCTCAAGCCGACCGGTGCGCCCTTCCATGCCAAGAACCTCGACACCGACCGCAAGGTCGTAAACGACGTCACCCTCGACACCGCCAACGCCGAAGAAATCGCCCACACCGTCAAGGTCATGGGGGGCGAAGACTGGGAACTCTGGATGAACGCCCTCGACGGTGCCGGCGTCCTCAAGGAAGGCTGCCAAACGGTCGCCTATTCCTACATCGGACCGCAGGTCACCTGGCCCATCTACAAGGACGGCACCATCGGCAAGGCCAAGGAAGACCTCGAACGCGCGGGCCGCAAGATCGACGACCTCATGAAGCTGCACCGCGGCCGGGCCTTCGTCTCGGTCAACAAGGCCGTCGTGACTCAGGCCAGCTCCGCGATTCCCGTGGTCCCGCTCTACGTTTCCCTGCTCTTCAAGATCATGAAGGCCAAGGGCAACCACGAAGGCTGCATCGAGCAGATCCAGCGCCTCTTTGAGAAGCAGATGTACAACGGCAACGCCCTCGACTTCGACGAGAACGGCCGCGTCCGTATCGATGACTGGGAGATGCGACCCGAAATCCAGCAGGCCGTGTTCGACATCTGGCCGCTGGTGACCACGGAGACCTTGGATCAATACGGCGACTTCGCCGGCTACCAGACGGACTTCCTCAAGAACTTCGGCTTCGGCCTCGCCGGCGTGGATTACGACGCCCCCACCGAAGTCGAACGTCCCATCGAGAACGTCTAAGGTGACCAAGGTCTTCTCCATCGCGAACCAAAAGGGCGGCGTCGGCAAGACGACCACCGCCGTCAACCTCGCCGCCGGCCTCGCCCGCTTGGGCATCCGCACCTTGCTCGTCGACCTCGACGCCCAAGCGAACGCGACCAGCGCCCTCGGCATCGAGAAGACCGAAGGCAAATCCCTCTACAAGGTCCTGCATGGCGAAGCCAAAATCGCCGACATGATCGTGGCGACGACCACCGAAAAACTCGACCTCATCCCCTCCGAGGTCGACCTCGCCGCCGTGGAGTCCGAACTCGCGCAGGCCGAGAATTACCTCGGTCGTCTCCGCGCCAGCCTCGCCCCGATCATCGAAGCCAAGACCTACGGCGCCATCCTCATCGATTGCCCGCCGGCCCTCGGCATGCTCTCGATGAACGCGCTCAGCGCGTCGGACTTCCTCTTCGTCACGCTGCAGACGGAATACTTGGCGATGGAAGGCCTCGGACAGATCGTCGGCGTGGTCGACCAACTCAAGGCCGCCGGCGCCACCGACAAGCTCGCGCTCGGTGGCATCGTCATGACGATGTACGACGTCCGCACGAAGCTCTCCCGCCAGGTGGTCGAAGAAGTGAAGACCCACTTCCCCGCCCTGGTCATGGAAACCATGATTCCGCGCACCATCCGCTTGTCGGAGTGCCCGAGCCACGGCCAGACGATCTTCCAGTACGACGTCCATTCACCGGGGGCGGTCGCCTACGAAGCGCTGGCCAAGGAATTCAGCAAGCGGTTCGGCTTGAAGTAAGCCCCGAAGGTTGACTGCGGGAAGGCAGGCGCGATGCTGGATTCCCTACCCATGCGCCCCGCCCTCCTGCTTGGTCTGCTGTCTTTTGGCCTCATCACCCGTACGGTGGGTGCAGCTGAAGAAACCAAGCCCGCGGCACCTGCGGCAAAGTCGGCACCCGCCAAAACCGGGAAAGGCCGCCCCATCGTGCTCGGCCCGGACGACAAGCCCGCCTACGGAGAACCACCGGCGAGCATCTTTCAGCGGCAGGAAGACATTCCCCACGGCAAACTCGAAACGATCGAGTACGCGTCCAAAACCGTGGGCACCACCCGTCGGCTCAAGGTCTACACGCCGCCCGGCTACACCAAGGAAAAGTCCTATCCCGTCCTCTACCTGCTGCACGGCATCGGCGGCGATGAGAACGAGTGGCAACGCTTCGCCCAAGTCGACGTGCTCTTGGACAACCTCATCGCCGCCGGTAAAGCCAAACCGATGATCGTGGTCCTGCCGAACGGCCGCGCCCGCAAGGACGACCGGGCCACCGGCGACATCTATGCCGCCGCGCCCGCCTTCGCCAACTTCGAGCGCGATCTGCTCGACGACGTGATTCCGACCATCGAAAAGAAGTATGCGGTCGACGCCAAACGCGAGCAACGCGCCCTCGCTGGCCTCTCCATGGGCGGCGGCCAGACCTTCAACTTCGGCCTGACTCACCTCGATACGTTCGCTTGGGTCGGCGGCTTCTCCGCGGCCCCCAACACGAAGCCACCCGCCACCCTGCTCCCCGACCCGGTGGCCGCGAAAAAGCAACTGAAGCTGCTCTGGGTTTCCTGCGGTAATCGCGACGGCCTGCTGAGCATCAGCCAAGGCATGCATGCCTACCTCAAGGAAAAGGAGGTGCCGCACGTCTGGCACGTGGACGGCAACGGACACGACGCGACGCACTGGCGCAACGCGCTCTATTGGTTCAGCCAACAGCTGTTCCGCTGAGCTGGATGGCCAAAGCCACGCAGCGCGTCCGCCCGGTGGGGAGTTTCGCGGAGCTCCGCGCAACGCCCTTCGCCGGCGACGTCAACGCCCTCTGCTGGGAGCGCACGTTGCCAGGCGACTACGCCGAGGTCATCGCGAAGCTCGGGCCCGGAAAAGGTATCGTAGCGATCGACGATGACCGCCTTCAGGCCCTCGACCTCAGCCCCGCCGGACAGCTCGCGGCCGCGGCCCTGCTCGCCGACCAAGCCTTGCTGCGGGCCCATGACCTCGCGCCTGCGCTCAACTGCATCTACGACTGCGTCCGCGGACCGGACGCCGGCATCGTGCCGACCGACGTGCTGTCGTTCCACGTCGACAGCGCGCCGGTCGAGGTCGACACCTGGCTGTGCACCTACCACGGCGCCTGCAGCGAAGGCCTCGCCAACGAGGAAGCCCTCCGCAAGGTGGACCAACCTGCGATCCGCGCGGCGCTGCTGCAGGAATACAGCGGGGTAGACGACGCCGGCTTCACCGAATTCCTGTCCGAGCATTCGTACGACCTCCATTACGCGCCGGTGTCGACTGCGCAGCCCTTCGCGTTCGGAACGTTTTCCCTTTGGCGAATCGCGACGCAATGGCCCGGCAGCCCAGTCCTACCGTGTATCCATCGTGCTCCCGAGAACTATCCGGGCTCGCCCCGACTGCTGTTGATCAGCTGAGTTATTTGACCAGAGTCAGCTTGGACGGGTAACGGCGGTCGGCGTTCCATTCGCCGAGGTAGATGTCGCCAACGGAGTCGACGTAAAGGTCGTGGCCGTGCTTGAAGACAGGCTGTGCCTGGCTGAGCGGCTGGAGTTTGCCGTCGACATACTTCGGCTCGCTGCCACCCGGCGCGCTGAGGACCTTCTTCGTGGCACGGTCAAGCACGAGCAGGAAGCCGGATTGCGGGAGGCGCTTGCCCGAGGCGTCCTTGCTCCAGCAGACGGCGGTGTAAATCTTGTCGCCGCGGAAGAAGAGCTGACCGGCGAAGGCGCCCGGCAGATCAAGGGTATCAACATGCTTGCCGTCCAAGGTGAACGCTTTGAGCTGGTTCTGGCTGCGTGAAGGCACCCACACGAGCGGACCGCGCGGGTCGGCGGCGTCCATCGAGATACCGTGGGCATTACTGAGATTGGCCGCGTCCTTCGTGGGACCGCCCCATTTCTTGAGCAGCTTTCCTTCGAGCGAGAATTCGTAGATGAAGTTCGACCCGTAGCCGTCGGCGACGAGTAGCGTGCCGGCCGGCGTCCAGGCGACGTCGCACGGCATGAACTTTCCGTCGCTCAGGCCGAGCTCCTTCGGCGTCGGGAACTTGCGCACGACCTTACCCTCGGTCGTCAGCAGCGTGACGCGACCCTCGACCGCGGACGGGTTCCAGCCCTCGGCGGCCATGTGCCAGCCGGAATCGACGTGCACCAGATACTCCACGCCATCTTTCTGGAAGATCTCCAGGCCATGCCCACCGCCGAGGCCGGCGCTGATCGACCGGACATACCGACCATCCTTCTCGAAGATGATGAAATCGTTCTTCGGGTGGTCGGTGACGAGATAGATGCGGCCGGCCTTATCTTCGGCGAGCGCATGCGAATTCACCACCGGAGCGACGGCCGGATCGGCCTTGGCCCATTTGTGGTCGAGGGAATAGCGGGCGGGGCCGTGGCCGAGGGCGTGGCGGTTATCTTGGGCAAATGACTGCAGGCAGGCCAGCAGGGCGAGAAAGCGCGTGAGACCAGTCATGGAAATACCCATGACCACGGACCCGCCGTAATCAAGGTTACGTCGAACCCTGAAACGAAATCGCGGAAGAGGTCCTGAACTGAGGGGTTGGGTTTGACGCTTCCGGTCTTCCCGACTCGATAGCGGGATGTCCGTTCAGCCACGCCGTGCCCTGACCGGCGTGCCCGCGCACGCTTGGGCGCCCGTGGCCTGTTCGGAAGGCGCCGCCCACGGCGTCATCGTCCTGCTGGCCTCCAATCTCGGTGCGGCCGAAACGCTGGCGGAAGAGACGGCGCAGCTCTTGACGTTGCTGAACGGCGCGCAGCCCATCGCCCGAACCTTGACCGAAGCCGATGCCGCGGTACCGGCCTTCGAAGCCGATTGCGACCTGCTCGGCGTGCTCTCCCTGCTGCGGCACGGGAAGCACGACCCCCAACGGCCCTTGCTCATCGCCTGCACCCCAGGCTCGTTGGCCCGCCGGGCCCCCGCCCCGGAAGCGGCTGCCCGGGCGGAGATGGTCATCCGCAAAGGCGATACGCTCGAGCTCCGGGCCTTTGCGCAACGCCTCGCCGGCGAGTTCGGCTACGACCACGAAGCCCTCTGTGAGCAGCCCGGGGAATACGCCCTGCGCGGCGGTATCCTCGACGTCTACCCGCTGAACGCGCAGATGCCGGTGCGCATCGACCTCTTCGGCGATAAGGTCGAGTCCCTCCGGCCGTTCGACCCCGCGACGCAACGGAGCGAAGGGGAAGTCGAGGGGCTGGTGATCTGCGCCCCGCGCGTTGATTCCGGTCGCGTCGCCGAGGCCCCCTTCTTCCGGCACCTCCCCGCCGACGTCCTGATCGTTTCGGTCGACCGCTCGCACGAAGATGTCCTCTGCGCCGAACTGCACGCGACCCAACTGCCTCAGCTCATCCTGGAAGAAACGGATGATGCCCCCGCGGGCTATGCGGCGCAGGCGCTTGAAAGCCAGCCCGCGGAATCATTGCTCATCGGCTCGGCGACCGAGGGCACCGAACACCGCCCCGCCCTGCTCCGCGCCGCCGCGGCCCTGGCGAAGGACGGCCGACCTTGCCTGCTCACCGGCGATACGGATGGGTCGGTCGACCGCCTGAACGCCGAAGTCAAAGCCGCCGCCATCCGTGGCTTCAAGCCGCGCATCTGCGCAGGACGCTTCGGCGGCGGGCTCTTGCTCGCGCCGGGGAAACTGGCGGGCTTGCTCAAGGACGGACTGGTCCTGCTGACGGAACGAGAGCTCTTCGGTCGGCGCAAGCGGCCGCTGGCCTCCCTGCCCCGCCGCCGCACCGCGGTCCGGGCCGCCATCGGGCGGGCGCTCGACTTCGGCGAACTCGCCGACGGCGACGCCTTGGTGCACGTGACCCAAGGCATTTGCCTCTTCCGTGGCATCAAAGCCCACGAACACAACGGCCGCACCGAAGACTTCATCGGCTTGGAATTCGCCGAGAAATCGATGCTGCACCTCCCCGTCCGGGAGTCGCACCTGCTCTCGCGCTACATCGGCATCGGCCGAGCCACGCCCAAGCTTTCCAAACTCGGGGGCGGCGGGTGGGAGCGCTCGCGGAAGGCCGCCGAAAAAGCCACGGCCGACCTCGCGGCGCAGTTGCTCGCGATGCAGGCCGCGCGCTCGACCAAGCCCGGCATCGCCCACCCGAAGGACGCCGACCATGCTTGGATGGGCGAGTTCGAACGGTCCTTCCCGCACCGCGAGACTCCGGACCAGACCCGCGCGATCGCGGACGTGAAAGCGGACATGGAACGGGCCGCGCCCATGGATCGTCTCGTCAGCGGCGACGTGGGCTTCGGCAAAACCGAGGTCGCCCTCCGGGCCGCCTTCAAATGCGTCCTGGGCGGCCGTCAGGTCGCGATCCTCGCGCCCACCACCGTCCTCGCGCAACAGCACTACGAAAGCTTCCGGGAACGCCTCGCGCGCTGGCCCATCTCCGTCGAGCTCCTCAGCGGCTTCCGCACCGCCAAGCAGAAGGCCAACGTACGCGCCCGCGCCGCCGCGGGCACGGTCGACGTCGTCGTCGGCACCCACGCCCTGCTCTCCGACGGCACGTCCCTCGGCAAACTGGGCCTCGTCATCATCGACGAGGAACATCGCTTCGGTGTCCGGCATAAGGAACGGCTCAAGGAGATGCGGACCGAGGTCGACGTGCTGGCCATGAGCGCCACGCCGATTCCCCGGACGCTCTACCTCGCGCTGGTGGGCGCCCGCGACCTGAGCGTCATCGAGACTCCGCCCCGCGAGCGCCTGCCGATCCGCACCGTCGTCCGCAGCTACGATGAGAAACTGGTCCGCGACGCGGTGAAGGCCGAACTGGCCCGCGGCGGCCAAGTCTTCTACCTGCACAACCGCGTGGAGACGATCCGTGCGGTCGCCGAACGGCTCGCCGCCCTCGTGCCCAAGGCGCGCATCATCGTCGGCCACGGCCAGATGGGCGCGGGGGAACTCGAGGAGACGATGTCGGCGTTCGTCGCGGGCGAATACGACATCCTCGTCTGCACGACGATCATCGAGACCGGCCTCGACATCCCCAACTGCAACACGCTGATCATCGAAGGGGCCGATCGCTTCGGCCTCGCCCAGCTCTACCAGCTCCGGGGGCGCGTCGGACGCTTCAATCGCCAAGCCTACGCCTACCTTTTCCTGCACCGGCACGCGGCCTTGGTCGGTACGGCCCATCGGCGCCTCTCGGCCATCCGCCAATACAACCAGTTGGGCGCCGGCTTCCGCATCGCCATGCGCGACCTGGAGTTGCGCGGGGCGGGCAACATCCTCGGCGCGGCGCAAAGCGGCCACGTCGCCAACGTCGGGTTCGACCTCTACTGTCAATTGCTCCGTCGGAGCGTCGCCAAACTCCGCGGAGACCGCGGCGCCGGCGTCGACCGGTGCGAGTTGAACCTGGATTTCATCGACCACACCCAAGCCACCCTCGGCGTCGAGCAGAGCAATTCCAGTGCCGGCGAGGGCCCGTTGCTCACCGCGACGTTGCCGTCGGACTGGATTCCGGAAACCCGCCTGCGGATCGAAGCTTTCCGCAAGGTCGCGCTCGCCACCGATGCCGACGAGGTCGCCGAACTGCGCGCCAACCTCACCGACCGCTACGGACGCCTGCCGCCCGAAGCGGCGGCCTTCCTCCAACTCGCCGAGATTCGGTGTTTGGGGGAAGCCAAGGGCATCACCGCCATTTCCACCGAGGGGACCACCCTGCGTTGCCTGCAAATCAGCCCCGGACGGCCATCGGAGCCCATCTTGGTCGGAAATCGCTTTCCCCGCTTGACCGTCAAGGACCCCCTGCGGAAACTCACGGAAATCCGTGGCTTCCTGTCACGATTGTCCGCACCTCCTGGTTCATGAACGCTCTTTCTATTTCCTGCCTCCTCCTTGGCGCGGCCACCCTTGCGCCGGCCCAGGCGCTCCCGAAAAAAACCCAAGCCGAAGCCGCGGCCGCCCAGCGCTGGTCCGAACTCAACGCCGACCGCATCGCCGGCAACGCCAACGGCCAGCCCATCACGCTTTCGGACCTGCGCCGGCAGCTCGCACCCTTCGTGGAGGAGATCGGCCGCGGCAAGAGCGATGCCGAATTCAACCAAGCGATCGCCAATTACGCCGAGGAAGCCCTCAAGCAGATCACCGACCGGCAATTGGCCATCGCCGAGTTCAAGGCCAGCGTCGGGAAGGTGCCCGCCTCCTACATCGACGGCGACATCGAGGAGACCATCCGGCGTGAATTCAACGGTGACCGCAACCGCTTCGTCGCTTCCCTCCGGGCCACGGGGCACACGCCGCTTTCCTACCGGAAGTTCATCGAGGACCGCATCATCTTCGAATACATGATCGGCCAAGTCCGCCGCACGGCCCTCGAGGTCGGCCCCGGCAAACTGCAGGCCTATTACGACGCCCACCGGTCGGAGTTCGTCCGCAAGGAAAGCGTCCAGCTCCGCCAGATCACCTTGATGCAAGGCGCCAGCGAAACCCTCGCCGAGGGCAAGGCCCGCGCCGAAGCCTGGGCGGCCGCCCTCCGCGACCCGGCGAAACTCCCCGCCACCGCGACGCGTTACAAGACGACGATCAAGGCGGCGGCGCCGGGCTTCGCCGAGGTGGCCGAAGCGATCAGCACCGACGACTTCGCCAAGCAAGGCGGCGACACCGGCTGGAAACCGCTCGAAGACATCAACGAACGCGTGGTCGGCGTGGTGAGCGGCATGAAGGATGGCGAGATTTCGGAAGCCCTGCAGTTCGACATTCCGGGCAGCCCAGCGCTCTGGTTCATCCTGAAGCGCGAAGGCTTCAAGAAGGCGGGCACCGACACCCTGGAAGACCCCAAGGTGCGCGCGCTGGTCGAGGAGCGCGTCCGCTCCCAGGCGATCAAGGAAACGGTTGAGAAGTGGTTGGCCGAACTCCGGACCAAGCACTACGTGGAATACCGCTGAAGATGCCCGCAGCGCCTAACGCCTTCCGTTGCCGCGCCTTTCCGCAACGGTCCGCCGGCGTGCTGTTGCACCCGACCGCCCTACCGGGCCCGGGACCCATCGGGACGCTCGGCGCGGAAGCCCACCGCTTCATCGAGGCCCTGGCGGCGGGCGGTTTCACCTGGTGGCAGGTCTGTCCGCTCGGTCCGACCGGCTACGGCGACTCGCCTTACCAAGCCCTCTCCATCTTCGCCGGCAACCCCTACCTGCTCGATCTCGGCGACTTGGAGCGGCGCGGTTACCTCACGGCGGCGGAAGTCGCCGGCATCCACCGCGGCGCGGATCAGCAGACGAATTACGGACGCCTCTGGCATGATCTCCGGCCGCTCCTCAAGCGAGCCGGCGCCCGCGCGGCCGTGGCGCTCGCGCACGACGCACGCTTCCTGAAGTTCCAAACCGACCAGGCCGCCTGGTTACCGGCTTGGTGTCATTTCTCCGCCCTCCGCGAACAAAACGGTTTCACGGCGCCAGCCCATTGGATCGCGTCGGCAGCCGACGCGACCCTCTGCGCCGAAGCCGCGGCGCTGCAGTTCCTCTTCGCCGAACAATGGCAGGCCTTGCGGGCCCACGCCGAGCGGCACGGCATCCGCCTCATGGGCGACGAACCCATCTACGTCTCGGCCGACGGCTGCGACGTTCGCGCCCACCCGCAACTCTTCCAGCTCGATGCCCATGGCCGACCCACGGCGGTGGCGGGCGTGCCGCCGGATTACTTCGCCGAAGATGGCCAACTCTGGGGCAATCCGCTCTACGACTGGCCCGCGCATGCGGCGGAGGGCTTCGCCTGGTGGCGCGCCCGCGTCGCGCACGACCTCGAGCTTTTCGATGCCGTCCGCATCGATCACTTCCGCGGCTTGTGCGACTACTGGAGCGTGCCGGCCGACGCACCCAACGCCCGTGGTGGCACGTGGCACGACGGTCCGGGCTTGGCCTTCACGCTCGCCATGGGTGACTTGCCGTTGGTCGCCGAAGACCTTGGCTTGCTCTCCCCGGGCGTCGATGTTCTCCGAAAAGCGTCCGGCCTGCCCGGCATGGCGGTCCTGCAGTTCGGCTTCGGCGGAGCCGCCGACAACCCTCACCATCCGGACAACGTGACCGCCGACCGCGTCGTCTATACGGGCACGCACGACAATGACACCCTGCGGGGTTGGCTCGGGAGCGCCACGCCGGAAGAACAAGCCAACCTGCAGGAACTCCTCGGGACCGTGGATGACGTGCCGACGGCTTTGATCGACGCCGTGCTGCGCACGCCGGCGGTCTGCGCCATCCTGCCTGTCCAAGACCTGCTCGGGTTGGGCTCAGCCGCCCGTTTCAATACCCCCGGCAACCCGCAGGGCAACTGGACGTGGCGCCTGACGGATGCGGAGTTCGCGGAACTGACCCGCACCCTACCCGCCTGGCGTCCGCGCTTGGCGCAGTGCCGACGCCTCAACGCGTAAGCCGGCGGTACTTCGGACGCCGCGGCGTGTCGGAATCCTCCCCGAGTCGCCGACGGCGGGCTTCGAGGTAGTCGCCGTAGTTGCCTTCGTGCCAGACGAGTTTGCCGTCATCTTCGAAGGCCAAGATATGCGTCGCCACGCGGTCGAGGAACCACCGGTCATGCGAGATCACCACGGCGCAACCGGCGAAAGATTCCAAGGCGTCTTCCAACGCGCGGATGGTGTTCACGTCGAGGTCGTTGGTTGGTTCGTCGAGGAGCAGCACGTTGGCGCCGGCCTTGATCAAACGGGCGAGGTGGATGCGGTTGCGTTCGCCCCCCGACATCAACCCGACCTTGCGCTGTTGCACATCGCCCGTGAAACCGAAGCGCGCCGCATAGGCGCGGGCGGGGACGATGACCTTACCGAGGTGGACCATGTCCTGGCCGTCGGAGATCGCTTCCCAGAGGGCCTTGTCCGCCGGCAAGGAATCGCGCGACTGATCGACGTGCGCGATCTTGACGGTCTCACCCAACGTCAACGTGCCCTTGTCGGGCTTCTCCTGGCCGGTGATCATGCGGAAGAGCGTCGTCTTGCCCGCGCCGTTCGGCCCGATGATGCCGACGATGCCGCCGGCGGGCAGCGAGAAGTTGACGTCCTCCATCAGGATGCGGTCGCCATAGGCCTTCATCAAACCCTTGGCCTCGATGACGGCGCCCCCGAGACGCGGGCCGGGCGGAATCCAAATCTCCGCCTTGCTCTCCGTCTGCGCCTGATCCTGCGAGAGCATCTGTTCATAGGCACGCAAGCGGGCCTTGTTCTTGGCCACGCGCGCCTTGGGCGAGGAACCGGCCCATTCGCGTTCGCGTTCCATCGAGCGGGAACGGGCGATTGTCTGCTTCTCCTCGGCCTCGATGCGCTTCTGCTTTTGCTCGAGCCAAGAAGAGTAGTTGCCTTTCCAGGGCACCCCGCGACCACGGTCGAGCTCAAGGATCCAGCCCGCCACGTTATCGAGGAAGTAACGGTCGTGCGTGATCGCGATGACCGTACCCTTGTAGTTCTGCAGGTGACGCTCGAGCCAGGCCACCGTGTCGGCATCGAGGTGGTTGGTCGGTTCGTCGAGCAGGAGGATGTCCGGCTCCATCAACAAAAGGCGGCAGAGGGCCACGCGGCGCTTTTCGCCGCCGGACAAGGTCGACACGACCGCATCCGGCGCGGGGCAGCGCAAGGCCTCGAGGGCCATCTCGATGCGGGCGTCCAAATCCCAGCCACCCCGGGCATCGAGGATGGACTGGATCTCACCTTGGCGGGCCAGGATCTTCTCCTGTTCCTTCGCGTCATCGGTTTCGGAGACCTTGACGAACGTGTCGTCGTACTCCTCCAACAGCGCCTTCATCTCGGAGACCGCTTCCTTGACGCATTCGGCGACCGTCTTGCTTTCATCCAGGCGGGGCTCCTGGGCGAGGTAGCCCAAGGTGTAGCCGGGGACCGCGCTGATCTCACCGTCGAACTCCTTGTCTTCGCCGGCCATGATCTTGAGCAAGGTCGACTTGCCGGAACCGTTGAGGCCGAGGACGCCGATTTTGGCGCCGAAGAAGTAGGACAGGGAGATGTCACGGAAGACCGGCTTCTTCTCGAAGTGCTTGGTCACCCCCGTCATGGTAAAAATCACCTTTTCGTCGGCCATGGGGCAAGAGGTTTACCGAAGACCCCCCGGGGGCAAGCGGAACCCACCCCGCCCCCGCCAAGGCGTCCCGCCTTGACAGGCCCTCGCGGGGCGGGCATACCCGAAGACCTAGTCACCTTTCCATAAGGTGGGTCCAGCCGGACCCGCCTTTTTTGTCGCCCATTTTCTCACCACACCACCCGTATACCCATGAGCGTAGACATTAAGCCCTACCTGCAGTACCTCGAAAAAGAAAAGAATATCCCCAAGGATGAAGCCTGTGCGCTCATCGCCGAAGCCATCAAGTCTTCGGTCGAAAAGTCCGTCCTCGCCGGCCAGAACATCGAGGTCATCGCCGACCCCGCCACCGGCAAGCTGGACGCCTTCGCGGTCTACATCGTCAGCGACTCCCCGTCCGACCCCCTCAAGGAAATCAACCCGGTCGCCGCGACCGCCCTGAAGGCCGACGCCAAGATCGGCGAGGAAGTCCGCCGCCCCATCGCCGTCTCGGACCTCGGTCGCATCGCGGCCATGAGCACCAAGCAGCTCCTCAACCAGCGGTTCCGCAAGATCGAGAAGGACCAGGTCTTCAAGGAGTATAAGGATAAGATCGGCGACATCGTCACCGGCACCGTCCGCCGCAACGACCGCGGCAACGTCGTCGTCGAGCTCGGCTCGGCCGAAGCCGTCCTCACCCGCGCCGAAAGCTGCCAAGGCGAAATCTTCCGCACGGGCGACCGCATCCGTTGCCTCCTCCTCGAAATCCGCGAAGACACCCAGCGTGGCCGGGAATTCGTCCTTTCCCGTGCGCACCCGAATTTCGTCCGCCGCCTCCTCGAGCTCGAAGTCGCCGAAATCGCCGACAAAACGGTCAAAATCGCCGCCATGGCCCGCGATCCGGGCTACCGCACCAAGATCGCCGTCGACTCCTCCGACCCCAAGGTCGACCCCGTCGGCGCCTGCGTCGGTGCCCGTGGCGCCCGCGTCCGCAACATCGTCAAGGAACTCAACGGCGAGAAGATCGACATCATCCGCTGGCGCCCCGAGCCCCTGCAGCTGCTTGAAGAAGCCATCCGCCCGGCCAAGCCCCGCAACGTGCACGTCGACGAGCGCAACCGCCTCATCCACTTCGAAGTCGACGAAGATGACATGCGCATCGCGATCGGCTCCAAGGGCCGCAACGCCCGCCTCACCTCCAAGCTCATGGGCTGGCGCCTCGACATCACGAAGTCGACGCGCGCGCCGGAAAGCGTGGACGCTCAGCTCGGCGAAAAGGCCCTGCGCCTCGCCGCCCTGCTCCAGCTTTCGCCTGAACTCATCGCGAAGTTCGTGGGCCTCGGCATCGCCGAGCTCGCCGCCTTCAGCGACGTGACCGCGGACGACTTGGTCGGCACCTCGATCACCGAAGACGAATTCAACACCGTCCTCGCTGCCGTCGCCAAAGCCAAGACCGCTGGCCAAGCCTAAGTCCGTCTGCTGCCCCTCCCTCTACCGTCCACCCAGCACCTGCACATGACCGAGAAGAAGAAGAAACCTGAAGCGAAGAAGGCCTCGACCACCCAGCGTTACAGCGACGTGGCCAAGGAACTCGGCCTCGAGGTCAAGGCATTGCTCGCCTTGGCGGATCAGTTCGTGGAGGCCCATCCGGACTTCAAGGAGCTCGTCTACGCCGAAGGCAAGAAGCCCGCGGCTTCCAGCAACTTCAGCAAGTTCTACCGCGATGACTTCATGAAGTTCGCGGCGGATAAGTTGCCGAAGAAGGAAGAGGCGATCCCCGCTCCCGCCCCAGCTCCGGTCGCCCCGGTTGCGCCGGCCAAGCCCGCCGTCGAAGCCGCCAAGCCCACCGCCCCGGCTGCCAGCGCCGCACCGGCCGCCGCCAAGCCCAACGTCCCCCCGACCGTCCTGCCGCCGCGCCCAGCACCCTTGGCTCCGCCGCGCCCGACCGCGGGCCCTGCGCCCGTCGTCCC
>DBCN01000034.1:10432-13061 GCA_002293065.1 Opitutia bacterium UBA957 | reverse complement strand
CACTAACGGCCTGACCCCTTTCGTGGGCGTTTACCCCTGTTCCTAAGCCCCCAAAGCGCATGAGAAGCAACCGCCACTAGAGCTCAATAGTGGTAACGAGCCTGCAGGACGTAGATGACACGTCCTTCCACACGATAGACCAACCGATGCTCGAGGGTGATGCGGCGGGACCACCAGCCTGAAAGGTCTCCCTTGAGTGGCTCCGGCTTCCCCAAGCCTTGAAAGGGGGTCAAAGCGATACTGGCCAGAAGCTTCTCGATACGCTCCGCTACTCGTGGTTGTTCCGCCCTCCAATAGGCCGTATCTGCCAACGCCCCGGTCGACCAGCGAACATCAGCCACGGCGAGCTGGCTTGAACTTTCCAGCCTTAAACTCAGCCAAACCCTTATGCAGACGCAAAGCGTTCTTCGGCGAGGAGAGCAGGTGGATTGTCTCGGCCATGGCAGCGTATTCACTCGCATCGACCAAGACCACGACCGCAGCACCATTGCGGGTAATGGTCACGGGGTCACGATCAGCATTGGCCGACTCAATCAGGCTCGCCAACTGATTGCGCGCCTCGGTGTAGGAGACTGTTTTCATAGAAGCAGACTGACGGATGTACAGAATTCTGTCAACTATGGGTGCGGCGTTTAGAAGCGAGGCATTCATTCGGCTTCAACATACACTTTTGAGCTGCCATAATACTATCCGATGATTCACCGAGACTTGTCCGAGGACTTCGCCTAGGGACTACGCCCTAACATCGAAAGAGGCGCGCTTAGCGCCAGCTTCCGCCACGAGCCGCTTGCTTTGCTCGATGCAGCTGAGGAGTTCCTCATAGGTGAACTTTCCCGGCATCATGCTGACGCAACTGGCGATGCCGTCGGGATGCGCATCGACCGCCGCCTTCAGCTCCAGCAACGCCGCGCACACGGCCACACAGGCTTGGTGGTGATCAAACGTCACCGAACTGCTCGTCCCGGAGGGGCGGACGACATCCGTCCACACTGACCTGGCGACACCCCCTGACCAGCACTATCGTCTTTCTACAGGAAACCCTTTTAAAAGCGGTGGCCAGCGTGGCGGTTGACACCGAGAATCATTCCATAAGGCTACCGCTGCCCCATGACACCTCGCCTGCCGTTTACCCTCTTCGCGTGCTGCCTCGTCACGCTGCTCGGCGCCGCCGACCAGCCCACCTCCAAGGCGACCGAGCCTGCCGCGGACAAGTCGGTCACGGCCTCGAAGAAAGGCTTCGGCCTCCCGGAACGCAAAGGCATGGACGCTACCCACCTCGCGTTGCTCAAGGTGGGTTGGTACTACAACTGGGGCGACCACACGAAACTGACGACGCATGCGCAATTCGTGCCGATGACTTTCTCGGGCCGACGCGAGCCCCCCAAGAATAAGGAGAAAATCCTGCTGGGTTTTAATGAGCCTGATCACCTAAAGCAGGCGAACCTGACGCCCGCCGCGGCGCTCGAGAAATGGCCCGCGCTAGTCGCTAAGTCGGAGACGATTATCGCCCCCGCCCTCGCCGGCAACCCCTTGAAGAGCGAATGGCTGACCACTTTCCTGAAGGCCAACCCTAAGGTCGATGCGATCGCCGTGCATTGGTATAAAGGTGCCGATTCAGCGCGCTTCATCAAGGACCTGGAAGAGATCCACGCGCGCTTCCAGAAGCCGCTTTGGGTCACGGAATTCGCCCCGCAAACGATGGCGGACTCGGCGGAGAATCCGACGAAGTTCACGCAAGTCCAAGTCAACACGTTCATCGCGGAGACGACGGCCTTCATGGAGAAGACGCCCTGGGTCGCACGCTATGCTTGGCACCACTCCGGGGTCGGCACGTCGGCCTTATTCACCAAAGACGGGCAACTCACCGAGACCGGCAAGGCCTACGCCGCGGTGAAGAAATAATGCCCGCATCCCGGATGCGTTTCCTTGCCATCATCGGCCTACTCGTCGTCGCCGTCGGTTGCGGCGGCAAAACCACGACGGCCGAGCGCGTCGCCACTTACGGCGAGGCAGTGCAGGCCCGCCTGAGTCCGACCTTCGCCGCCCAAGGCGTCGCCTACCCTCCGCCCAGCCTGACTTTGATTGGCCTTAAAGCGGAAAAGCGCCTCGAGGTCTGGGCGCCCGATGCGACCGGCCAACCTCGTCTGCTCAAGGCTTACCCGATCCTGGCTGCGAGCGGTGGCATCGGACCCAAACTACGCGAAGGCGACGGCCAAGTCCCCGAAGGGCTCTATGCGATTGAGTCCTTGAACCCGAACAGCCGTTTCCACCTGTCGCTGCGCATCGATTACCCCAACGCCGACGACCGACGCCGCGCCCAAACCGATGGCCGCACCCAATTAGGCGGGGACATCATGATCCACGGCAGCAATGCTTCCATCGGTTGCCTCGCCATGGGCGATCCCGCCGCGGAAGATCTCTTCGTCCTCGCCGCGCTGACCGGCCCGAGGAACATCCAAGTCATCCTCAGTCCCGTCGACTTCCGAAAAGAGGCCTCGGTCCAGATTCCCGCGGGACAACCTGCTTGGGTGGCCGAACGCCACGCCCAGATCAAAGCAGAGCTGCGCAAGTTCCGCTGACCGTTTCGAGGCGGGTGCTTCCACAGGACAGGCTGGCTTTCCTGACCGTG
>DBCN01000034.1:0-10367 GCA_002293065.1 Opitutia bacterium UBA957 | reverse complement strand
CTCCCTGCCCTGGCAGAGACGAAGTCGTCCCTTCCGCCCGCAACACCGAAGCGGCCGCCCAACATCATCCTGATGGTCGCGGATGACCTCGGCTACGGCGACCTGGGTTGCTATGGTGCCACGCGTATCGCCACCCCGCACATCGATTCGCTGGCACGCGAAGGCGTCCGCTTCACCGATGCGCACTCCTACAGTGGCATCTGCATGCCGTCGCGCTACGCGCTGCTCACCGGCCGATACACCTTCCGCCTGCAGCGCTCGATGGACTACGCCTGTAATTTCGATGCCGGACAGGTCTTGCTACCCGGGGCGCTGCAAGCCGCTGGCTACCGTACCGCCGCCATCGGCAAATGGCACAATGGATTCGGGACGCAGATGAAGGTGGACTGGAATGCCGACCTCAAGCCAGGCCCGCTGGAGTTTGGCTTCGATACTTTCTTCGGCACCCCACGCACCCATTCGGAACCGCCTTTGGTCTTCGTGCGCGACCACCGCATCGTCGGGCTTGATCCGGCCGACCCAATCAGCGTCGACCAGTCCCCCGGCACGGGCGCACATGGTCGGCAAGTCGGCGGAGCCCAGGCAGCGGCGCAGCGCCCGGCCGACCAAGTCGACCTGCGGTTGGCCGAAGAGGCGAAACAGTTCCTGGCCAAGCAATCCGCCGAACGCCCCTTCTTCCTCTACCTCTCCTGGGTCTCGCCACACCACCCCCTCATGCCTTCGCCGCGCTTCCAAGGCAGCAGCTCAGCGGGCACCTACGGAGACTTCATCCAACAGCTCGATCACTGCGTCGGACAGGTGCTTGCGGCCCTGCGGGCGCAAGGTCAGGCCGACAATACGATCGTCGTCTTCACGAGCGATAACGGCGGACGCTACTTCCAACCCACGCTGCGTACCGGGCATCGCCCCAACGGCGAACTCCTCGGACAGAAAACCGACGCCTGGGAGGGTGGACACCGCGTGGCCTTCTTGGCGCGTTGGCCAGGACAGATCCCCGGCGGGACGGTCAGGAAAGACTACTTCCACCACGTCGACGTGATGGCGACCTTGGTCAACCTTGCCGGCGTGGCCATGCCGGCCGGCGCTTCACCGGATGGTCGCACAGAGCGGGCGGCTTGGCTCGAACCGGAGAAAGCTCCCGTTGGCCGAACCGAAGGGATCCACCATGGCACCAATGGGCTGGCGCTGCGTCGGGGCGCATGGGTTTACCTGCACAAACCAGGCTCCGGCGGGAAGACCGTCCCGGAACCGACCAAACCCTGGAGCATCCCCTACGCCCAGATGAAGGTCAGCAACAGCGACGTCGATGAACGCGGCCAAATCAAGGCCGACGCCCCGAAAGAGCAGCTGTATCACCTCGGTGAAGACTTGGCGCAACGCACCAACCGCGCTGCGACCCAACCGGCCTTGACCCAAGAGATGCGCGAGCGCCTGCGCGAACTCACCGCTCCGGCGAGCGCCGCACCGGCCGTCCGGAAATAGTCCGCCACGACGGGCTTCGATGGCCCGCGCTTCAGCTGGGCCCATGTTTCCGCTAATTGCCCGAAAATAGTGGGGCGTGCTCGCAGGTCCGGCTGGATTTCGAACCTGAATCGGCAAGGATACCGGCTGCCATGCGCCTGTTGTCCTGCTCCCTCGCCTTCCTCGCCGCCACGGTCTTCGCGACCGCCCAGTCCGCGCCCAACGGCCCCCGCCAGCTAAAGACCAACGAGGACAAGGCGAACGCCGCGAATTGGCCCGACAACAGCAAGGGCTCGCCGACGCCCCACGCACCGTCGACGAACCCGCCCGCGGCCACGGTCGCGCGCCCTCAGGTCATCGCGCCGCCGAGCGCCGGCGAGCGCGTCGTCTTCATAGGCAACGGCTTCGCCGAACGCGACACCTACTACGGCCGCCTCGAGACCGAACTCCACCTGCGCTTCCCGACGCAAGGCCTGCTCGTGCGTAATATGGGCCGCTCGGGGGACACGCCGGCCTTCCGTCCCCACCCGGCCCGCGCGAGCCAATGGGCCTTCCCGGGCGGCGAGAAGTTCCACCCCGAATACGCACAGCACAACGGCAAGGGTTTCTTCTCCACGCCGGACCAATGGCTCTTCCACCTGAAGGCCGACACGGTCGTCGCCTTCTTCGGCTACAACGAATCCTTCGACGGCCCCGGCCGCGTCGCCAATTACGAAGCCGAGGTCGCCGCCTTCGTCGTCCATACGCTGTCCAAGGCCTACAACGGCGTGGCGGCCCCTCGACTGGTGCTGGTCTCACCGATCGCCTTCGAGGACCTCTCGAAACAACGCGACCTCCCCAACGGCAAACAAGAGAACGCCAACCTTGAGCTCTACGCCGCCGCCATGGAGCGTGTGGCCAAGAAGCACGGACTGACCTACATTGACCTCTTCAAGCCGACGCTCGCGGCTTACGGCCAGGCCAAGACGCCCTATACGATCAACGGCTTCGCCCCGACCGACGCCGGCTATCGCGCCATCGCCCAGCTGCTCGCCGATGGGCTCTACGGCCGGACTGAACGTACTTCCCGCGCCGACGAGGCCTTGGTCAACGAAGCGGTCAAGGCGAAGGATTTCTTCTGGAACAGCGATTACGCGATCATCAACGGCGTCCACACCCATGGCCAACGCTACAACCCGTTTGGCCCGCAGAACTATCCGGCCGAGGTCGCGAAGTCGCGCCAACTCACCGCGCTCCGCGACGAACTCATCCACGGCCTCGCCCAAGGGAAGCGGACCAACCTGACGGTCGACGACAGCCAGACGCTCCCGCTCCCGACCGTACCTTCGAATTTCAAGCCGGACATGAAGAACGGCAACCCGACCGAGTTCCTGTCGGGTGAGGCCGCCATCGCCAAAATGAAGGTGGCCCCCGGCTACAAGGTCGAGCTCTTCGCCTCGGAGGAGAAATTCCCCGACCTCAAGAAGCCCGTCCAAATGTCGTTCGACGGCAAAGGTCGACTCTGGGTCGCCACGACCCCGACCTACCCACACTACCGTCCCGGCGATGCCCTGCCCAACGATAAATTGATCATCCTCGAGGACACCGACGGCGACGGCAAAGCCGATAAGCAGTCCGTCTTCGCCGACCACCTCCACATCCCCATCGGCTTCGAGCTCGCACCGGAAGGCGTCTACGTCTCCCAAGAACCCAACCTCGCCCTGCTCATCGACGACGACAAGGACGGCAAGGCCGACCGCAAGGAACTGATCCTGCACGGCTTCGATTCGCACGACTCCCACCACGCGATCTCCGCCTACTGCGCCGACGCGTCAGGAGCCTTCTACCTGCTGGAAGGCCGCTTCCTGCATAGCCAAGTCGAAACGCCCTATGGCCCGCGCCGTTGCAACGATGGTGGCGCCTGGCGCTTCGACCCGAAATCCTTCCGCCTCGAACGCCTCCAAGTGGACATCTCCAACCCCTGGGGTTTCTCCTTTGATACTTGGGAGCAGCCGTTCATCTCCGACGCCTCCCCCGGCGAAAACTGGTGGGCGCTGCCGCTGTCCTCGAAGATGCCTTACGGCATCGAGCAGCCCAAGGTGGAACAGTTCGTGCCCAAGCGCTCCCGCCCGAGCTCCGGCGCCGAGTTCGTGTCCTCCCGTCACTTCCCCGACGTCAATCAAGGCGACTTCATGGCGTGCAACACGATCGGGTTCCTGGGCATCAGCTTCGGCGCCAAGCGCGACGATGGCGCCGGCTTCGTGGGCAAGGCCAACGGCGACCTGCTCAGTTCTTCCGACGGTAATTTCCGCCCGGTCGACCTCGAGTTCGCGCCGGATGGCTCGCTCTATTTCATCGATTGGCACAACCCGCTGATCGGGCACATGCAGCACAACGCCCGCGACCCGAACCGCGACCACGTGCACGGTCGCATCTACCGCGTGACCTACCCGGGACGCCCGCTCGTGAAGCCGGCCAAGGTCGATGGAGCCTCGGTCGCCGAACTGCTCGAGAACCTGAAGGAGCCGGAGTACCGCACCCGCTACCGTACGCGCCGCGAACTCCGTAGCCACCCGGCCGCCGAGGTGCTCCCCGCCGTCAAGGCTTGGGTGGCGAAGCTCGACCCTCAGGATCCCGCCTACGAACACCACTTGTGCGAAGCCCTGTGGGCGACGTGGGCGCAGAACCAACCCGACGGCGAACTGGTCCAGCGTCTGCTCCAAGCCAAGCAGTTCGAGGCCCGCGCCGCCGCGGCCGATGTCGTCCGCCATGCGTTCCGCCAGCTGCCCAACCATGTCGCCCTCCTCACGCAAGCCGTCCGCGATGAGCACCCACGGGTGCGCTTGACCGCGGTGGTGGCCGCAACGTGGCTCGACAACGCCGACGGCGCGAAGATCGCGCTCGAGGCCTTCCGGAAGCCGGTCGACCGCTGGGTCGGCCCAGTCCTCCACTACGCCCTCACCTACACGCTCAAGGACGACGTGGCCACGCTCCAAGTCGGCGGCCAACTGAACCTGGCGGATAACCCCGCGGCGGCCGAATACCTCGCGGGCAAATCCAAGATCGGCCAGCCGCTCAAGGACAACTTGCCCAAGCCGACTCGCAAACTGAGCGTCGCAGAAGAAAAGATCTTCCAGCAAGGGCGCGAAGTCTACTTCCGCGACGGCCACTGCGCGACCTGCCACCAAGCGGACGGCAAGGGCCTACCGAACATCTACCCTCCCCTCGTCCGCAGCGACTGGCTCGACGACGATACCCGTGCGATCAAGTTGGTGCTCAAGGGTCTCTGGGGACCGATCACGGTCAATGGACAGGCGTACGACCCGAGCAAAGGCGTGCCACCCATGCCGGGCTTTGGCGGAATGCTTAATGATGCCGAGACGGCCGCCGTGCTGAGTTTCGTGCGCCTATCCTACGGCAACAGCGGCAAGCTGATCACGCCCGCGCAGGTCGCCAAGGTCCGCGCCGCCACGCAGGACCGCAACAACTTCTACATGACCGATGAGCTCCTCAAGGAGCACCCGCTGAAGGTGACGCCGGCCAAGAAGTGATTGCTGACCTGATCGAGGATGGCTCACCGGTTTTCGACGAAGGGAAACCCTTGAAGCGCGGGCGTGGGTGATTATGAAAGGTGCACCCCCACCGAAGATGCGCCGCTGCTTTACCCTACCGCTCGTCCTGCTCTGCGCTTGGACGTCCCTTGGCCGCGCCGAAGAAGCCAAGCCAGGGCCGAAGATGCCCGGCGTCGTCGTGACGCTCTGGTCCAAGGGCACCATGCCTGGCCAAGCGGCCAGCGGCCCCGAGCGGGCGATGCCGGCGCGCGGAGACAACGTGCTACGGCTGACCGACATCTCCGAGCCGTCCTTCACCGTCTATAAAGTCGCCGCCGACAAACCCACCCCCGCCGTCATCATCTGCCCGGGGGGCGGCTACGGCATCCTCGCCTACGACAAGGAAGGCACCGAAGTCGCCGCTTGGCTCAACTCGCTCGGCATTACCGGTATCGTCCTCAAATACCGCGTGCCCAAGAACCAGGAAGGCGCCTTCCAGGACCTCCAACGCGCCATTTGGCTCGTCCGCCATCGCGCCACGGAATGGAACATCGCCCGCGACCGCATCGGCGTGATGGGGTTCTCCGCAGGCGGCCACTTGGCTGCACGCCTGAGCACGCAAGCCGAACCCAGCGTCCAACTTTGGCTCAACAACGAGGAACCTCAGCCCATCCGGCCCAACTTCGCCATCCTCGTCTACCCGGCCTACCTCGACCAAGGGATGGTCGGCCTGGTGAATACCAAGACCGCGCCGACGTTCATCGCGCATGCCGACGACGACAAGAACTTCATCAAAGGCAGCAAAGTCTACCATGAGGCCC
The DNA here is from genome assembly GCA_002293065.1 of Opitutia bacterium UBA957. GTDB lineage: Bacteria > Verrucomicrobiota > Verrucomicrobiia > Opitutales > UBA953 > UBA953. Next base: position 4,555 of record DBCN01000034.1, on the reverse strand, counting down.
TCGTCGCCGCCAAGGTCCCCAACACCTTCTTCCGCGTCGCCACGGGCGGCCACGGGCACGGCCTGCGCTCCGACAAGGAAATCAAAGCTTGGCCCGAGCAGTGCCAAGCCTGGCTCAAGCAGATCGGCATGCTCCCGGCCACGCGCTGACCTAACCACGCGAAGGCGGACACGGCTTGCCCTGACGGCGCGGGATCGGTTGCGGCCCAGGCAGCACCAAGGAAAGCGAAACGTTCAGGGTATTCAGCACCGTCAGGACCTTGCCCAGTTGGCAGGTCGCCTTGCCCTGCTCAAGCTCGCCGATGAAGCGCATTCCCGTACCGGAGGTCAATGCGACCGCCTTCTGGGTCACGCCTAAAATGCGGCGGGCCTGCCGGACCGCCTTACCGATATCCTTGGAGTTAAGTCGTGCCATCCAGGAAGGTCTTACCGCTCGGGAATATTTAGGCGATCCCAGTCGACAAACCCTTCAAACATTACCGCTCGGGAATATTAGCGACGATAGTGGCATGCACGCTGGGCCCAGCCGAGCGCTGTTTGCATCCAGCAAGTGCATGGCGAAGGCCATGCTTCTACCCAGGCGCCCTCCAGCCGCAATCGCATCAGTTCCGGCCGGGGGTGTTTGACTTGCCTTGAGGCGACGGCGATGCCGGGAGCTGTTCGGGCAAACTCATGGCCACGCGAAAACCGACGTAGTCGGAACGGGTGTCCGGAGGAAAATGGAAGGCCCGGCTCCCGGCTTTGCCCAACACGGCGGGCCCTGATTGCCATGGCCTAACATTTGACCCTCGCCGTCTTCCAGCCGCCCAGCTGGCACATCCGTCAAGGCGGCCCGGCCCACCGGTTGGAACAGCCGCCAGGGGCGGGCCGTTAGCGACCCGAACCCTTTACGGGCATGAGCAAGAGGCGGCGGGGTTGGTCCGAGGCGGGAAGGTTGACGGTAAGCATGTGACGGCCGTCGGACATGCGGTCGACCTGCCAAAGATCGCGCGAGTTGACCGCTGGATCGAGGGGCTGTCCATCGAGGGTCAGAAGGAGGTCGGACGGCTGCGTTTTCAGCCCCATGAACCGGACGGCAAGATGGCCCGTCCCGCCGGAAAGGACGAGTTCCGCCACCTCGCGCTCTGCCTCGACCACGATCGCAGGAAAAGTTGCTGTCAGGCGTCCACGAAAAACCTCCACCTGACGAACACCGCGGACGGCCTCGCGATGAACCAGCCGCCAACCCGCTTGCGATTCAAGGGCGGCGCGCAGCGCCTCATCGGGTCCATAGTAATCGGCGGCGGACTGCGGAAGCACGACGTGCTCCACGAGGAAATCGACGAAGTCGCCCGGCTCGAGGACGCGCACGGAGGGAGGGGGGACAACGTCGATGGAGCTTGCGGCGTCGCCCAAGCGGGAACCCCTTTCGACCAACCAAGGACGGCACTCTTGCCCGCCGAGGCGGGCCTTCCACTCGCGGATGACAAAACCGCGGTCAGCCCAGGCGCCCTTTTCAGGGGTCCCCTTCGGTCGCACGGCGCCATGGAGTGCGGCCCAAGGCGTCGCTCCGACCATTTCAAGCGGCGCGCCGCGATCGAAATCACCGCCCGGCGTGGCGACCGATTCGCGCACGAGCCCGGAGGCGTCGCCCACGGCCAACTTGCGGTCCCGGCTGTGGTTGTAGCTGTCGGCACCGACCTGGAAGAGCGCCAGCCGCGAGAACTCGGTACGGCGATCGACTTGCATTCGCACCCTGTAGCTCGCCTTGGAGATGTCACTTGAGCGCGCCAGGTGCACATCCGCGCGATGGGTGATGCCCTCGCCCAACCGACCGGAATAGACGACGTGGGTGAAGGAGGGACCCTGGCTAAGGTAGGCAGCGCGCATGCCGGTGGGCGCGACGCGCCCGCCCGCGGGGTCGAACATCCGCAGCCAGTCGGCGCCGCCCACATTATGGGTCCAGCTCCAACGGGTACCGTCCTTCGATGTCACCATCAGCGGCCGCACATCGAGGACCATGCAACGTCCCTGCGCCTGATCGGGCTCGAAGCAGAAGCTCTCTCCCCAAGCGCCGAAGGCGGCCTGGTCCCAGCGCTGATTGGACCCCCAGCCGACGAGGCTGAGCTGGGAATGGCTCACCGCGGGGAGGGTGCCCCAGTGCGCGTAGGCCATGGCGAGCTCGAGTTCAACCTCCGCACCGGCGGCGAGGGGCACGGCGACGAGGCCATGGAACCACAGGCCGGCCAGTTCACCTCCCGCTGGACGGTTGTGCCAGTTCTTGCTCAATTGGACGGGGATGCCGGTCGGGGTACCATCGGGGCCACGGAGGACGGCGGTGACGCCGGTGATGGCCTGCGGCGCCGCGTGGCGGAGTCCCGCCGCAGTCTTCGCAAAAAGCAGCCGCGCCGTGACGGGCGCTCCGGTGGGATTACGTAGCCGAAGACGGGTGCGCTCAAGGACATCGTTGCGCCCGCCTTGGCCGCGGACGGAGTCGAGGTCGATCCGGTGCCAGCCATTGGCGGAGTCGTGCGTCACCGGCAAGTCACGCTTCGCATCTTTGTCCCATGCCACCACCTCGGGCAGCGAGCTCGCGGCAACCTCACGCCCGGGCTCGACCACTAGGTGCGCGCGGTGCCAACCTGCGCCATCGACCTTCGCCATGGTGGAGGAACTCCATCCAGTCGAGTCCTTCGGCTTAAAGCCGAAATCGATGGACACGGAGGGCCACTCGAGCCGGCGGCGCTTGGATTGGGCGAGACCGTCCTGGGCAAAGCCGCGGGAAAGCTCGGCCTGTCCGACTCCTTTGGCTGGGTCTCGGTGCGAGGCGGCGATCTCATCGGTGCTAAGGGCCCGGGAATGGAAGCGCACCTCATCGACCAAACCGCGGAAGCGCGGGCCATGCCCATCGCCACGCCGGCCGACCATCAACCCACCCTGCCCCTTGGCGCAGGGCTTGTCGAGACGTCGCGAGGCGGCCAGCTTGCCATTGACGTGCAGACGGAGGTCAAGGCCGTCGTAGGCGAGAGCGACATGGTTCCAGGCCTCGGCCTCGAGGCGCATGGAGGACGGCGCGGGGAGCGTGTGACGGTCGCCCGCGGAGGGACCGAGGGTGAGCCGGGCGTCGACCATGTTTCCGTGATAGGTAAGGCCGATGTTCCCTGGGGTCGTCTCATTGGCGCCACGGCAGGCGAGCCAGGCCATGGCTCGTCCCAGGACCTCGTCCTGCGCCGGCGGATAGACCCAAAGCTCGAGGGTGAAGGCAGGCGAGTCTAGCGCGGGTGATGTTCCAAGATCGACGTGATTGGTGCCGGTCAGGCCAAAGCCGCCGCCGATACGACCGAAGGCACGCTCACCCTCGGCAAAGTCCTCGAGGGGCGGACGCGCGTGGAGCGCGAAGCCCAGCCGGTCGGGCCAAGCGGTGGTCTCGAGACGGAACTCACCGCCCAAAATGGCGCCGGTGTCATCGGCGAAGCGGACGCCCAGGATGTCGGCGCGCTGGAACCAACGTCCCGACTCCACCAGCCGCGGTCCCATGACGCCATCCCACTGTGGCGCGCCGACCGCGCGGTAGACGCGTTCGCCGACGCGGAGACCGAGGGAAAGTTCGGCGGAGGGCAGACTGCGCCACCGAGAGTCATCCGGCTTGGCTGAGTCCTCGTAGGTGCCGATGGAGGGGGAGACGCCGAAATGGGGCACGGCCAGCGTCCGGGTGTCCATGGCCAAGGCGAATCGGCTAGTCTGGAGGACGCTGACGCCGCCAGCTGGCCCGGGCAGTCCGCTGGGCCAGTATTGTGACGTCCATTCCTCCTTTACCGGGCCTAGATTCGCCGCGCCCAGCGCCACGGAGACAAACGAGAACAGCAGGGCCGTGGGGGTTGCACGAGGCACGCCGTAGCCTGCCACAGCCCCGACCGAAGGGGCAAGCCAAAGTGAGCCAATCCTCTGGGACTGCATCGCACCCAGGGCGGCTACGTCAGGCCCAATCATTTAAAGCCCCGTCAGTTCGCACGCTTCCGGCATTCGGCGGGCCGAGAGGATGCTCAATACTCTGTTATGGTGACGCTAGCGACAATCTTTGTAGGCTGCAAATTCTGGTCGAATCGACCCGGCGAAAAAGATCGAGGTTCCGACGGCGAGCGGCGCAGGCAGTTCCTCTGCCCCTTCAAGCGGGCCTACCTGATCGCCTACTCGGGCAAGGGTTACGAAACCACTATCTTCGGCGTCCCCGACCGCGAGCTCGTCTGGATCATGGAGCGCTCCAAGACGCTTTCCGAGGCCCGCCACCAGGAACCAGTCAAGTGGCTCGGGGACAACGGCTACGACGTCCCCAAACTACGGCACGAGGCGCTCCGCCCCTATTACGCCGGAGCGGGGTACGTGAACACCCCAACTGGAGGGAGCCGACCACCAGCACGGATGCTACTCCAAGGGACTTGCCATGCGGGGAGCAAGGGCTATGGCTTGCAAAAGCAGCCCAGTGATTCCGCTTGGCATCACGACCTGACCATCTCCCAACGTCCATTAACCAAAGTTTTCCCAAACGAATGCCCACCGCCACCCACGTTGAAGACCCC
>DBCN01000032.1 GCA_002293065.1 Opitutia bacterium UBA957 | reverse complement strand
AGGCGAACGACCGGCGTGCGCACGCCATGTTCGGCCAAGACTTCGAGCACGCCCGTGCCGAAGCCACCCGTGACGGCGCCATCTTCGAGGGTGACGATGAGTCGGGCGGCCTTGGCCTGCTCGACGAGCAACGTCGCGTCGATCGGCTTGGCAAAACGGGCGTTGACCACTCCCACGGACAAACCGGTGTCCTGGGCCAGCTGCGCGGCCATCGCCTGGGCTTCGGGCACCATCGTCCCGAGCGCCCAGAGCTGGATGTCGGCGCCGGGCTGGAGCACCTCCGCCTTGCCCAGCGGAAGCAAGGCCGGCTGGGCCTTGATGGCCTTCCCCGCGGCCGGACCGCGCGGGTAACGGATGAACATCGGGGCGCCGGAGCGCAGCGCCGTGTGCAACATGTCGGAGAGTTCATCCTCATCCTTGGGCTGCATCAGCGTGACGTTCGGCACGCACCGCAGGTAGGCGATGTCGAAGAGACCATGATGCGTCGGGCCATCGCTCGGGGAAACCCCGGCGCGGTCCATGCAGAACGTCACCGGCAAGCGCTGCAGGCAGACGTCATGGATGACCATGTCGTAGGCGCGTTGCAGGAAAGTGGAGTAAATCGCGCAGACCGGCCGGAGGTCGCGCGCGGCCAAGCCGGCGGCGAAGAGGGCCGCGTGTTCCTCGGCGATGCCGACGTCGTGATACTGACCCGGCAACGCCTGCTTGAGTTGGTTAAGCCCGGTACCGGAGGGCATCGCGGCGGTGATGCCGACAACCTTGTCATCGGCCTTGGCCTCACGGACCAACAAAGCGCCGAAGACATCCTGCCACGCCTTGGGCGCGCCGGGCTTACCGGTAGCCAAGCTGTCGCCGGTCTCCGGATCGAAGGCGCCGGTGCCATGGAACTTCTCCGGATTCTGGAGGGCCGCGCCCAGGCCCCGACCCTTTTCGGTGCGGACGTGCAGCAGCACGGGGCCCTTGGCGTCTTTGCAGAAGCGCAGGTACTTCTCGACCGTCGGGAGGTCGTGGCCATCGATGGGTCCGATGTAACGGATGCCATACTGCTCGAAGAGCGAGGAATTGCGCGTGTACCAATTCTTCACGTGCCGCTTGAAGCTGCGCCCGAAATCGAGGAGCTTGGTGCCGACGCGCGACCGCCCCAGGAGGCGCTTCAACCCTTGCTGCGATTGGTTGTAGGAACGCGTGACGATCAGCTTGTTCAGGATCTCGGCGATCGCCCCGACGTTGCGGTCGATCGACCACTCGTTGTCGTTCAGGATGATGACCAAGCGCTTCGTCGAGTTCGCGGCGTTGTTGAGCGCCTCCATCGTGACACCGCAGGTGAGGGCCGCGTCACCGATCAGCGCGACCACGTGCGCGTCTTCGCCGAGACGGTCGCGGGCATTGGCGAGGCCCACGGCGGCGGAGAGGGCCGTCCCCGCATGGCCCGCACCGAAGACGTCGTGCAAGCTCTCTTCCCGATTCAGGAAGCCCGACAGACCACCCGTGGTGCGGATGCCGTCGAAGTCGGCGCCGTTGCGGCCCGTCAGCAACTTGTGCACGTAACCCTGGTGCGCGACGTCGAAGACGAACTTATCTTGGGGCGTGTTGAAGACGCGGTGGAGGGCGATGGACAACTCCACCACGCCGAGGTTGGGGCCGACGTGGCCGCCGTTCTTGGCCGTGACGGCGATGAGGCGTTCGCGGATCTCCTGCGCGAGCAGCGGCAACTGGGCCGGCGCCAACGCCTGCACGTCCTGCGGGCCGCGGATTTGAGCAAGTAACGCCATCGGTTAGCCCTGCTCGGAGTCGGCCGACTTCTTGCCCAACTGCTCGATGCGCAGTTCAGCGGCCTGCAGGCTGGACTGACAGGACTTCAACAGCCGCATACCCTCTTCATACTTGGCGACCAATTCATCGAGCGAGACCGTGCCGGACTCCAGCGAGTCGACGAGCTTCTCGAGCTTCGCCATCTCGACTTCAAAGGACTCCTTGCCGGAGGCAGGGCTGGTTTTCTTATCCGCGCTCATGGGCGATGACTGTCGGCCGAGATACCGCGTCCCTCAAGCGGATTGTGCAGGAATCAAAACGGCAGACGGTCACGCAGGGTGGCCTCGTCCAGACCTTGAAAAGCCACCACCTTTGACGGCGACGCTTGCCCGGACACGACCGAGACGGCGGCCACCGGCAGGCCGACCTTCGCCGCCAACAAAGCCACGACCTCGCGGTTGGCCTTACCGCCCTCGGGGGGTGCGGCGACGCGGACCTTCAAGGCCGCACCGAGGCGACCGACGATCTCGGTGCGGGACGCCCCGGGGACGACCTTGACCTTGAGCCGGGCCGCGTTGGCGCTCACAGCACTGCCGTCAAGCCAGCCACCGTCTTCGCATCAAGCTTACGCACCAAGGCGACCGCCAGATCCACGCAAGCCTTCAGGTCGGCCACGTCGATGACCGCATTGTGCGTGTGGATGTAGCGCGCCGGAACGCCCAAGACGATGACGGGAACACCCAACTCGTTCGCCTGGAAAGAGCG
>DBCN01000101.1 GCA_002293065.1 Opitutia bacterium UBA957 | reverse complement strand
CGTGCAGGTAGGCCTCCCAGTTGGCCAGCAGGCGGCGGATGACCGCCTCGCCGACGGGCGGGGTGTACATCACCCGGCTGCGGCTGGCCAGGATCGTGCCTGGCATCCGTCGGATGGCCATGGGATGGCCCTTGATCCGGGAACAGACCTGCTGGGCCAGGCGCGAGCAGACCGGGAGCTTGGCCAGCCCATGGAATCCCTCTAACAGCGCCTCGGCGTGTCGGCTGGCCTCGCGCACCTCGGGCGGGGCCGCCTCGTCGGGCAGGTCCGCGCTGCGGAAGAGCGCGTCGTCGGTCGTCACGATGTTCTCGATCTCCGAGGAACAGCGGGCCTCCATCAAGGGCAGGGTCCGGACCAGGATGCCCGGGTTGGGCAGCTTGGCCGCAAGCCGGTCCAGTTCGGCCACGGCCGCCCGGGCCGCCAAGGCAGCCTTGAGCACTGGAGGGGTTTCGAGGAGGGCCGCAGGCGGCAGCTCAGGCAGCTCGTTGTACGGCTCCTCCGGCTGCCAGCCTCTGGCGGGTTTCTTGGCCATGCCCCATCCCATCCCGGCCCCGTCGACATGTCAAAGCTGATATGTCGATTTATGATACTAAAATCGACATATTGCCTCGGATAGGTCGACAGTGCCTGACAGGTTGCGGGTAGACCTCTCTCGGTTCGGCGTTAGAAAAGCCTCACCCCCATGGAGACTCCTGCCCCGAAGTCCGAACGCCTGCTCTCGCTCGACGCCCTGCGTGGCTTCGATCTCTTTTGGATCGTCGGCGGCCATGGCATCCTGCTCGCGCTCTTCAAGCTGACCGAGTGGGGTTGGCTCGGCGCGATCGACAGCCAGCTGAAGCACGTCGAGTGGCACGGCTTCCTGCCGTATGACCTCATCTTCCCGCTTTTCCTCTTCATGGCCGGTGTCTCGACGCCGTATTCGTTGACCCGTCGTCTGACCGAGGGTGCCCGCGTTGAAGTCATCCGGAAGGTGATCCAGCGCGGCCTGATCCTCGTCCTGCTCGGCATCATCTATAATAACGGCCTCCAGTGGAAGGGGCTGGAGAACATGCGTCTCGGCAGCGTGCTCGGTCGTATCGGACTCGCGGGCATGTTCGCCCAGCTCATCTTCGTGTTCAACTACGAGACCCCGAAGCGTCTCTGGGCCTGGCTGGCCGGCATCCTGCTCGGCTATTGGGCGATGCTGTCGTTCGGACATGCCCCTGGCTTCGCGCCCGGCGACCTCTCGATGGAAGGCAACTTCGCCAGTTATGTGGACCGACTCCTGCTGCCAGGCAAACTCCACAAAGGCATCCATGACCCCGAAGGCCTGCTCGCCGTGGTCCCCGCGATCGGCAACGCCTTGCTCGGCATCCTCGCCGGACTGTGGCTACGTCGTCCGGCGGATGAAGTCTCCGGTGACCGCAAGGCCGCCGGCCTGGCGGTCGCGGGCCTCGCGCTGCTCGCCGTCGGCGGACTCTGGAGCTTCGTCTTCCCGCTGAACAAGAACCTCTGGACCAGCTCGTTCGTGCTCTGGACCTACGGTTGGTCGAGTCTGCTGCTGGCGATGTTCTACTGGTGCATTGACGTGCGCGGCTGGCTGAAAGCCATCGGTACTTTTTTCGCCGTCATCGGCATGAACTCCGTCCTCATCTACATGTCCGGCAAGTTCCTCAGCTTCGACTTCACCGGACAGGCCTTGTTCGGCGGTCTCGCCCGGGCCTTCCCTCCGGCCGTGGCCTCGGTGGTGCTCGTCACCGGCATCTTCGCCGTGAAGTGGCTGCTCTTCTGGTTCCTCAAGCGCCAGAGGGTCTTCCTGAGGGTGTGACCTGCGTCATGGGTTTAGGTAGGGTCAGCACTGCGTGCTGACCTAGGGGAAGGGCGATACGACTAGGTCAGCACGCAGTGCTGACCCTACCAAGAGAAGAAAGACAGCACGTGGTGCTGTCCCTACCTTAAAACCTTTGCACCTTTGCACAGGCCGTAGGCCGATTTGCACGTTTGCACTGCATCTGGCCTCCCCCATAGTCGCGCCATGCTCCTACCCCTGCTGTTCCTGGCCGCAGTCATGCCTCCGGCAATCGATGATGAGGCGAAGGTGCCGCCGTATACGGTGCCCGATGTGCTGATCGCGAACGATGGCCATAAGGTGACCACCGCGCAGGAATGGAACGAGACGCGGCGCGGTGAGGTCATGAAACTCGTGCAGGATCACATCTACGGCGTGACCCCAGCGGCTGCCGCCCCGAAAGGCGCGCCACTCATCGAGGTCGTGGAGAGCGATAAGAACGCCCTCGGCGGCAAGGCGACGCGAACGCAGTACAAGGTGCGCCCGAACGGGAAGGACGGCCTCGTCTTTGACTTGCTGCTGTATTTGCCGAACGGCGCGAAGGCGCCCTCGCCGGTTTTTCTCGGCCTTAATTTCGGCGGCAACCATACGACCGTGAGCGACCCCGCTGTGCTCTTGCCCTCGACGTGGGTGTCGAAGCAGTGGGCCGAGGTCTCGTCGAACAACCGCGCCACCGATAAAGCCCGCGGTTTGCAGGCGTCGCGTTGGCAGGCCGAGCTCCTCGTCTCCCGTGGTTATGGTTTGGCCACGGTCTACTGCGGGGACTTCGAGCCCGATCATCCGGAAGGTTGGAAGGAAGGCATCCGTGCCGTTTATGCTTCGAAGGATCCTGCCGTCGTCCGTGCGGACAACGATTGGGGCTGCATCGGGGCGTGGGCGTGGGGCCTCTCGCGATCGCTCGACGCTTTGGAACGTAATCCTGCCGTCGATGCCAAGCGCGTTGCGGTGATCGGACATTCCCGCCTCGGGAAAGCCTCTCTTTGGGCCGGGGCGCAGGACACCCGTTTCGCGTTCGTCGTCTCGAATGAGTCCGGTTGCGGGGGCGCGGCACTCGGTAAGCGCATTTTTGGCGAGACCGTCGGTGTCATCGCCGGATATTATAAAGGCCGTGGCTTCCCGCATTGGTTCGCGCCCAAGTACGTCACCTACGCCGAGCGCGAGGACCGCATGCCGCTCGACCAGCATTACGTCCTGGCGCTGATCGCCCCCCGTCCCCTCTACGTCGCCAGCGCCGTCGAAGACCGTTGGGCGGATCCGAAGGGCGAGTTCTTGGGCGCTCTCTATGCCGAGCCGGTCTTCAAACTCCTGGGGCTCCAAGGCATGGGGGTATCCGATTCGCCCGCCGTGGGCGTGGCCGTCGGCAAGGATCTCGGTTACCACAACCGTCCCGGGAAGCACGATGTCACGGTCGAGGACTGGCGGCATTACCTCGATTTCGCCGACCGGAACCTGCCGGCGAAGTAAGCCGCCAGGAAGGGCAGGGCGGGCTTTCTTTATCGCTCAAATGCGGTAATTCGCTGGTCACGGCCGGAGGGGTTGTTTAATTTTAACAACGTTACGGTGAAGTCTACCCCCTTACAGTCTCCCCGCCCACGGGAGGGGTTCTCCCTCGTCCTATCCATGGTTGTCATGACCATGATGGTGATGGTCGTCATCGTGCTCGCCTCGTTCCTGAAGGTGGAGTCCTCGCTGGCGATGACGAAGCAGGCCGAAGCCGTGGCTCGCCTGAACGCGATGGGCGCCGTCCGCTTGGCGGGCGCTGCCCTGCAGGAACGCCTCGGTCCCGACACGCGTGTCTCCGCCCCGGCCTCCCTCTACGACGATCCCGCTCTTTCCTCGGTCTCCAATCCGGGCGCGGATCCCTTCGAGTACCCCGTGCTCGGCATTTGGCGCAGCTGGGAGGGCAACGACCACGACATCCGGCCGAATAGCCGTTATGCCGGCCGTCCGCAGAAGCCCGATTACTCCTCGAAGCTGAAGGCTTTCAATACCAGCACCGCTCCCTCGGCGCGCTTCTTGGGCTGGATGCTCTCCAACCAGATGGGGTATGGCAACGCCACCTTCACGCTGCCCAATGGGACGGCCGTCAAGCCACCCGCGCCGCCCTCGGTCGTCGCGAACGCCGGGACGGTTCCCCTCGTCGGTTCGGCGACCGATCCGCTCGCCGTCCGGCAGATTCACGCGACGCCCATCTCCTTCGTGGACGGCCAGCCCGCCACGGCGACCACCGACGGTTCGCAGGGCTATTTCTGTTGGGGGGTCGGCGG
>DBCN01000102.1:3076-3404 GCA_002293065.1 Opitutia bacterium UBA957 | reverse complement strand
GCCCTTGGCATCTTTCAGGACGGCCGAGGGATCGCCATTGCCCAGATAGGCCTCGAGACCCGCGATGCGCTGTTCCAGGGTCGGGGCCGGCGGGGGCGGCGGGGTCTTGGCCGCTTCAGCCGCAGGGGCGGCGGGCGTGGCGGGAGTGCTCTCCGCAGCCGTCGCCCAGAAGGGCGCCGCCGCGAGAGCGAGGATGGTGAGTGTGCGAAGCAGGGAGTTCATGGCATTCCCCCTATCGCAACGGCCGTGCCAACCGTGCGGGGAAACGCCCCGCCGGCTTTTTTGATTAAAATCCGACGCAACCCCCGCCTGGGCTTGCCTCTTTTCA
>DBCN01000102.1:2704-2946 GCA_002293065.1 Opitutia bacterium UBA957 | reverse complement strand
TCGGTGGGGCGCAGGCCGATGGTCTTCGCCACGAATTTCGCGATCAGCCACGTGGCCCCCAGGGAAAGCAGCACGCACGAGAGCATGGCCAGCAGTTGACCTTGGAGCAGGCCTTGGGCGATGAGCGCCCCGCCGGCCGCATGGACGGACGAGCTCATCAAGAGGCCGGTGGCGAGCGCCCCCAAGGTGCCGCCGATCCCGTGCACTCCAAAGGTGTCCAACGCATCGTCGTAGCCGAGCTT
>DBCN01000102.1:2261-2684 GCA_002293065.1 Opitutia bacterium UBA957 | reverse complement strand
CCTTTCAGGACCGAGCAGGCCCAGTAGGCGATGGCGCCCGCCAGCGCCCCGATCAGAACGGCGGAACCGGCCGAAACGAAGCCCGCCGCGTTCGTGATGGTGGCGAGGCCGGCGATGGCGCCGGAGCAGAGTCCGAGCACGGAAGGTTTTCCGCGATGGAGTTTTTCGACGATGGCCCAGACGAGGGTCGCGGTGGCGGCGCCGAGCGTCGTGGTCAGGAAGGCTTGGATGGCGACGCCGTCCGCGGCGAGCGCCGAGCCCGCGTTGAAGCCATACCAACCAGCCCACAGCAGGCCCGTACCCAGCACGCAAAGCACCATGCTGTGGGGCGTCATGGCGCGTTTGCCGAAGCCCGCGCGGGGCCCGACCATGATGCAAAGCAGGAGCGCCGACCAACCGGAGGTCATGTGCACGACGATGCCG
>DBCN01000102.1:2062-2214 GCA_002293065.1 Opitutia bacterium UBA957 | reverse complement strand
GAAGTCCGCGGCCTTGAACGCGGCATTCGGATTGGCCAACCCCGCGAAGTCCCCCGTCTGGCCCCAGACGGCGTGGGCCACCGGATAATACACGCCGAAGGTCCAGAGGAGCGAGAAGAGCATCACGGCCGAGAACTTCATGCGCTCGGCGA
>DBCN01000102.1:1756-2026 GCA_002293065.1 Opitutia bacterium UBA957 | reverse complement strand
GGCGGCGAACATGGCCTGGAAGAGCGCGAAGCTACCTGCCGAGATGCGCCCTTCGTACGAACTCGCCTCCACGCCGATGCCCGCAAAGCCGAGGTGCTCGGTGCCGCCGAAGAGATGGCCGAGGAACGAGCCCTGCAGGTTCTTGCCGAAGACCAGCGAGTACCCGCAAGCCCACCAGAGGAGGAGGCCCATGGCGGTGAGGGCCAAGCATTGCGCGGCGACGGACAGGACGTTCTTGGTCCGCACCAGGCCACCATAGAAGAGGAAGAG
>DBCN01000102.1:1488-1745 GCA_002293065.1 Opitutia bacterium UBA957 | reverse complement strand
CCCGGGATGCACATCAGCAAAACCAAGGCGGCGCTGATGAGGACCCAGGCGTTGTCGCCCGCGGTGACGGTGGTGGCAGCGATAGAAACGAGCATAGTGCGATTTTATGAGCAAGATGCGTGCCAATTTTTACGCAGCGCCTGCTAGTCGCTTGCTTTCGAAGGTTTCCCGACCACCATGTTTTTTTCTGCATCAATGATGTCTAAACTTACGCATCTTGCCTTACTTTCGGCAGTCGGTTTTACGGCTTTATCGGC
>DBCN01000102.1:474-1426 GCA_002293065.1 Opitutia bacterium UBA957 | reverse complement strand
AGCTCGGAAAAGGTCAACCATGCCGACCCCGTGAGCGGAACTTTCGGGCGATCGCGTTCGGGCGCCGAAGTGATCTGGGCCACCCCGACCGCCGCGGTCGACTTCGAGTACTATCGTTACCAAAACGATTTTACCGGAACCATCAAGGGTTCGGATCAGGCTTACGGCGATACGACCGACGTGATGCTCACCGGCTTCAAGCAGTGGGATTGGAATGCCAAGTACTCCGTGCAGACCATCTATGCCGTGGAGTCCGCCTATGAAGACGGTGTCGGCCTCTCGCGGGGCTTTCGTTGGGGCTTGGGCGGTGCCGCCCGTTGGCGGCCCGACGCCGAGACCGACATCGCCTTAGGGGTGATGCTGCAAGACCGCTTCGAGGCGGGGGTGCTGCCGATACCCTATCTCAAGGCCGTCTGGCGTCCTTGCCAAGCCGCGGAGGTCGAGCTGCGCGCCACGGGTCTCCAGAACGGGCTCATCATCCGCGGTTACCTGACCGCGGACAGGGCCACCCGCGTCGATTTATCGGTGATGTATGAGACGCTGACCTTCCGCTTAGCCGACAGTACGGCCTATGGCAGCCGGGCCGTTTCCATCGGCGAGGTCCCCCTTCGCGTCGGTGTCACCCAATTCCTCGAGCGTAGTGGCACCTGGTTTGTCCAAGGTTCTTTTGAATGGGTCGCGTTCTCGCGGCATTCTTTCGTGCACGCCGGCGAGACCCAAGGCGTCTTCCAAACCGCCGCGACGTGGGGTTTCGCCGCGCGCGCCGGGGCGCGTTTCTAAGCCCGCGATCCGCTCCGCCGCATGCGTTACCTGCTTCTGCTGGGTTCTCTCGCCGTCTCGCTCGGCGCCGCGGTGTCGCCGGACGTCACCGCGAAGCGTACGCGCTCGGAGATCGAGGCGGGTCTCAAGGCCTTGGAGTCGAAAGCCCGGACCGCTCCCGCGGAGCCCAAGG
>DBCN01000102.1:232-445 GCA_002293065.1 Opitutia bacterium UBA957 | reverse complement strand
TCCCGCGGGCATCGACAGGTCCAAGGAGGGCAAGGGCCCGAAGGCCGTCGTGAACGACCTGGTGATCAAGTCCGATGAGCTCAAGCGCGCGCGGGCCGAACTGCTGCGTTTGAATGGCTACCGCTACCTATGCGGGCTCGATGCGGACGTCGTGCTCAAGGAGGAGTACAACCTGACCTGCAAATTCGGCGCCTACCTCTGCAGCGTGATCGG
>DBCN01000102.1:0-176 GCA_002293065.1 Opitutia bacterium UBA957 | reverse complement strand
GTCTACAAGAAAGGCTACGAAGGCACCTCGAGCTCGAACCTCTTCTGGTCTTCCGGTCCCGATGGGCTGACGGGGTCCGTCAACGGCTATATGGACGACAGCGATGCCTCCAATATCGCGCGCGTCGGCCATCGCCGCTGGTGCCTGAACCCCGCAATGGGTGCCACCGGGTTTGG
>DBCN01000118.1:21132-97898 GCA_002293065.1 Opitutia bacterium UBA957 | reverse complement strand
TGTTCTTTGCCGTCGCCGCCTATGCCGCGGACGCCTTGCCGCCCAAGCAGCCGCTCTGGGAAGGCGTCGCGCCGGGATTAAAGGCGGGCGAGGCACCTCTGCCCACCAAAGCCAGCTACACGGTCCACCTGCCCGCCAAGCCCAATGGTGCGGCTATCGTGATCTGTCCGGGCGGTGGCTATGGCGGACTGGTCGTCGGCGGCGAAGGTCACGGCATCGCCAAGTGGCTCAACGCCCATGGCATCGCCGGCATCGTCCTCGAATACCGTCTCCCCGCCGGCCGCGCCCAGGTGCCGCTGCTGGACGCCCAAAAGGCGCTGACCTTGACGCGGGCCCGGGCCGCTGAATGGAAGATCGACCCGCAGAAGGTCGGCATCATCGGCTTTTCCGCCGGGGGGCACTTGGCCGCCACCGCCGCGACGCATTTCACCCCGGAGAACCGTCCGGACTTCGCGATCCTCATCTACCCGGTCATCACGATGAGCATCGGTACGCATGGTGGCTCCAAAAAGAACCTGCTCGGCGCGACGCCCTCGGAGGAGCTCGCGAACTTCTACTCGAACGAAAAACAAGTGACCAAGGATACCCCGCCGACGTTCTTGGCGCATGCGCTCGATGACAAGGCGGTACCGATCGAGAATAGCCGCCTGTTCCATCAAGCCTGCCAAGCCAAGGGCGTGCCGTCCAAACTCCTCGAACTCCCGAACGGCGGCCATGGACTGAACGGCTACAAGGGCCCCTCTTGGGAGGCCTGGCAGAAGCAGTCGCTGGAATGGCTGCGCGCCCGGAAATTCATCCCCGAATCGGCGAAGTGAAGGCGACCGCGGGGGCTTCCGCGCTGCAGCCCGCTGGACGGGCCTGACCCCACCGACCAAGCCAAGCATCCCGTCGACCTATCTGCTTTGCTTTTACCGCATTTAACGTTCTAGGTGCAGGGATGGAAATCATCGTCATGGGCTGCGGCACTTCCCAAGGGGTCCCCTTGGTCGCGCATGACAATGCTGGCTTGGACCAGGCGAACCCGAAGAACTGGCGCTCACGCACGAGCATCCACGTGGTCATCGAAGGCCACCACGTGCAGGTCGACGCCGCCCCGGAGTTTCGCCTGCAGTGCCTGCAGAACAAGATCCCGGCGGTCGACAGCTTCATCCTCACGCACGGCCACGCGGATCACGTCCTCGGCATGGACGACCTCCGACAGTATTGCACCAACAACGGCGGGGCCGCCATCCCGGTCTACAGCACCGAACAGGGACTCAAGCGCGTCGAGACCATCTACCCCTACGCCATCGGTGAGGCCGCCTCGCCCGGCTACATCGCGCTCGACCTGCACCGCATGCCGGAGGAACTCATGCTCCCGGGCGGCGGGGTCGTCCGTTCGATCCTCCTGCCCCACGGTTCCGAGCCCACCTTGGGTCTGATCTTCGAGGAACCCTCCACGGGGACGAAGTTCGTCTACTACACCGACTGCAAGACCGTCCCCACGCCGGCGGTGAACCTCGCGCTCGACTGTGATTTGGCGATCCTGGACGGCCTCCGCCCGAACTTTCACCCCACGCACATGACCATCGGCAAAGCCTGCGAGGTCGCCGGCGAGATTCGGGCCAAGCAGGCCTATATCACGCACATGACCTACCAGATCGACTACGCCACCTACACGGAGTCGTTGGCCAAGGAATACCCCAAGGTCGGGCTTTGCTACGACGGCTTACGGGTCAAGCTCGGCTAACCCTTCCGAGACAAAAGAGACTTTCCTAGGTCGGGGTTTCCCCCAAGGGTGAGGGTATTACCCATGAAGACCCTCCTGCTCGCCCTCCTCGCTGCCGGCACCGCCTACGCCGCTGAGCCCGTCAAGCTGACCCTCGAAGACTTCACCGATGCCAACGGCGGCAAGCCGGGCGCCGGCTGGACGACCGAAGAAGGGGGCGTCATCCGCCTCACCCCGACCAAGGGCTCGGGCATGCTCATCTCCAAGAAGGAATACGCCAGCTTCGAGATGGAGTGGAACTGGAAGCTCGCGGACGCCGGCAACAACGGCATCAAGTATTGGGTCGCCAACATCAAGGACGCCAAGGGCAAGGGCGAATGGCTGGGCGTCGAGTACCAGATGATCGACGACGACAAGCACCCCGATGGCAAGCGCGGCGGCTCGCACAACTCGGGGAGCGTCTACGACCTCATCGATGCCGCCAAGGACAAGGTCCTCAAGCCGATCGGCGAATGGAACCATAGCCGCGTCGTCGTCAAGGACGGCAAGATCGAACACTTCCTCAACGGCAAGCTCTGCGCCGCGGTCGACACGAAATCCGAGGCATGGAAGGCCGCCTTCGCCAAGAGCAAGTTCGCCAAGAAGGTCGGGTTCGCTCCGGGCAAGGGCAAGCTCATGCTCACCGAGCACGGCGACCCCTGCTGGATCAAGAACCTGACGGTCAAGGAACTGGAATAAGCCGTCGGATCGCGCGACCGCCGAAAAGGGGGCAAGGGCTTAGGCCTTGGCCCACTTTTCGTTGGCCGCGGGCCCTCGCCCAGCACGCCAGCCGCCTGCGCGACCGCTTGCCTTTCCGAGGCGATTCCCTTCTCCTCCCCTTCCCGTGTTCGCCAACCTTACCGAGAAACTCACCAAGGCCCTCCGTGACCTCCGCGGGCTGTCCAAACTCACCGAGGAGAACATCGCCCCGGCGCTGAGCGAGGTCCGTTCGGCGTTGATGACGGCCGACGTCAATTTCAAGGTCGCCAAGGATTTCACGGAGCGCGTCAAAGTCGCCTGCCTCGGGACCGCGGTCGTCGAATCCGTGAACCCTGGCCAGATGGCCGTCAAGGTCGTCTCCGACGAACTCACCAAGCTCCTCGGCGAAGGCGCTCGTCCCCTCGCCCCGGCCCGCCCCCTGCGCGTCCTGCTCGTCGGCCTCCAAGGCTCGGGCAAGACCACCAGCGCCGCCAAGCTCGCCAAGCACCTCGTGAAGAAGGAAGGCGTGCGCAAGCCCTCCCTCGTCGCCGCCGACTTACGTCGTCCCGCCGCCATCGACCAGCTCGAGACCCTTGCAAAACAAGAAGGCTTTGATTTCCGCGCCGACCGCGCCGCCACCGACGTCGCCGCCATGGTGGGCCGCCTCGTCAAGGACGCCGAAGCCGCGGGCTCCGACGTTGTCATCGTCGATACCGCCGGCCGCCTGCAGATCGACGGCGAGTTGATGGACGAAGTCCGCCGCGTGCGCGAGTCCTTCCAGCCGCACGAAGTCTTCCTCGTCGCTGACGCCGCCCTCGGCCAACAGGCCGTCGACGTGGCCGCCAAGTTCCACGAATCCACGCCGCTTACCGGCATCATTCTGACCAAGCTTGACGGCGATGCCCGCGGTGGCGCGGCCCTGTCGATGAAGACCGTCACCGGCGTCCCGATCCGCTACATGGGCACCGGCGAAAAGTCCGGCGACTTCGATACCTTCCACCCGGAGCGCATGGCCCAGCGCATCTTGGGCATGGGCGACGTCGTCTCCCTCGTCGAAAAGGCCCAGGAGGTCGTCGACCACAAGGAAGCCGAACGTCTGGCCGAGAAGATGAAGAAGGCCGACTTCGACCTCGAGGACTTCCTCGCGCAGATGGCGCAGATGAAGAAGATGGGGCCGCTCGGCGATATCATGAAGATGATGCCGGGCATGGGCAACGTGCAGGTCGGGGCCCGCGAGGAGAAGATGCTCGGCAAGACCGAGGCCATCATCCTTTCGATGACGCTCAAAGAACGCCGCAAGCCCGATATCCTCAACGCCTCGCGCCGCGCGCGCATCGCCAAAGGTTCCGGCACCCAAGTCAGCGACATCAACGCGCTCATCAAGCAGTTCACGCAGATGCGTGAGATGATGCGCATGATGAAGGGCGGTAAGGGCAAGGAACTCATGCGTCGCATGGGCCAGATGGGCGGCGGCCGCGGGGGCTTCCCGGGCGGCGGTTTCCCCGGTGGAGGCTTCCGCTAAGCCGATGTCCCGGATGCATCCGTTTGACCCCGCCCTGCTCTCGCGCCGGGGCTGGATCTTTGACTGTGATGGCACCCTCGCGGCATCGATGTGGATCCACCATCGCAGCTGGACGCATATAATCAGCAAGCAGCTGGGGCGTCCGTTCGACTTCCCTTGGCCCCTCTTCTGTTCGATGGGCGGCATGTCGGCGGTCGATACCTGCAAACGCCTGAAGGCTGATTACGGCTTCGACCTGGACGTCGAATTGCTCCTCGCCGACGGGCATGCCTTCCTCGAGGAACACCTCGAGAAGGACGTCACGGCCCGCCCCGAGGTCGTGAACATCGTGCACCACGTCCGCGGGCTCGGCCACAAGACCGCCGTCGCGTCCGCCGGTCGCAAGGCGCACGTGCACACGACCCTCAACCGGATCGACATCGCGCACCTCTTCGACGCCATCATCACGGCGGAAGACGCCGCGCGTTCCAAGCCGCACCCGGACCTCTTCCTCGCCGCCGCTGCCCGCATCGGCGTGGACCCGGCCGACTGCGTCGTCCTCGAGGACAGCCCGCGTGGTAAGGAAGCCGCCGACGCCGCCGGGATGGAATGCGTGCTCGTTGAGCCAGCCTGACTTAAGGTAGGGGCAGCACCGCGTGCTGCCCTAGAATCATGAATGCGACTAGGGCACGACGCGGTCGTGCCCCTACTTCGATACAGGCACAAAAAAGGACGTCACTGAGTGACGTCCTTTAACTTAGAGGCGATTGCCTACGGTGCTTACTTCTTAAGTTTCGCGCAGAAGCGGGCGAGGCGCTCGAGGCCCTGGGCGATCACCTGGTCGGAGGTCGCGTAGCTGAGGCGGATGTAGCCTTCGGAGCCGAACGCGGAACCCGGGACCACAGCCATGAGTTCTTCCTCGAGGAGACGGTCGGCGAACTGGGCGGAGGTCAGGCCGAACGACTTGATGTTCGGGAAGAGGTAGAAGGCGCCCTGCGAGCGGTAGCAGGTCAGGCCGGGGATGGCGTTGAGGCCGGCGAGCAGGTTGAGGCGGCGCTTGTCGAAGACGGCGCCCATCTCGGCGAGGGAGGCCTTGGCCTTGTCGGGGTGCTGGTGCACCGCGAGGGCGCCGAACTGCGCGAAGGTCGTGGCGTTGGACGAGATTTGGCTCTGGAGGTCGGCCACGGCGGCGGCGAGGGGCTTGTCGGAGGCAACCAAGGTGCCGAGGCGCCAGCCGGTCATGGAGTAGCTCTTGGCGTAGCCGGAGACGGTGATGGTGAGGCGGGCGGCCTCGGGCGAGAAGGTCGCCGGGCTGCAGGTGGTCTGGCCGTCATAAACGAGGTTCTCGTAGATCTCGTCGGACATGATCCAGACGTTGGCCTTCACGCAGATGGCCACGAGGGCTTCGAGCTCGGCGCGGGTATAGACGGCGCCCGTCGGGTTCGACGGGCTGTTGATGATGACCATGCGCGTCTTCGGGGTGAGCGCGGCGGTCAGCTGGGCCGGGGTGATCTTGAAGCCGGTGACGTCTTCGGCGTTGACGACGACGGGCGTACCGCCGGCGAGCTTCACCATCTCAGGGTAGCTCACCCAATAGGGGGCCGGAATGATGACTTCGTCACCCGCGCTGATCGTGGCGAGGATGGCGAGGTAGCAGGACATCTTGCCGCCTGGGGAAACAACGACGTTGGCGTCGGCGATACCGGTGAAGCCGCGGCGCGTGTAGTCCTCGGCGATGGCCTTACGGAGGGCGGGAATGCCCGGCGTGGGGGCATACTTCGTCTGACCCTCGGCTAGGGCCTTGGCGCAGGCGTCCTTGACGAATTGCGGGGTATCGAAGTCGGGCTCACCGACGCCGAAACCGACGACGTCCTTGCCGGCGGCCTTGAGGGCCTTGGCCTTGGCATCGACGGCGAGGGTCGGGGAAGGGGCTACGTTACGGGCCCAGGAGGAGAGAGCGGGATTCGACATGATTGGAACCCCGCAAAACGAAAGGCCTCCGCCCCGCTTGGCAAGTCATTAGGCGACCCTCACCCTGCCCTATCCGGCTGGCGCCGTCCTTAAATATCGATGGCGTCTTCCTGCTTAGGCTTGGACTGGCCGTCCGCGCCCGGACCCCGCTGGGCCGCCGGAGCAGTCGAATAGCTGATGAACCACGACCCCACCGAAATCGCCAAAGAGGCCAGCCACGGGGAGCCGAGCGGCAAACCAAGCAAATTGCAGACCAACTTCAGCATCAGCACATTCGTCAGGTACAGGAGGCCGAAGGTAATCAGGCCAGTCATCAAGACCTTAGGCAGGCGCAGGACGATGAAAAGCGGCAAGGACAGCAGCAGGAGCAGAACCAGGACGAAGGGACGGACCAAGAGGTTCACCAAGCCGAGGAGCAGCGCGATCCAAAGGACGTTCGCGTAGGAATCCTGGATATCAAGATAACCCAACCGCACCGCGATCAGGATGCTGATCGGTAGGGCAAAAAGACGGGCGAGGGCTAAAATGAAACGGAGTCCTGCGGACATGACTCCACATCATACCACAAGAAACCGCCCCGTCCAGCGTCAAGCGGACGCCCCACCCCGCCCTGCGTTTAGCGCGCGTGGCGGATATCTTCGCCCGAGAGGATGAAGATGACCTGTTCGGCGATATTCTTCGAGTGGTCGCCGATACGTTCCAGCGCCTTGGAGATGAAGATCAGTTCGACGTGCGAAGCGGAGACCTTGGCGGAGTCGCCGGAGCGTCCGAACAAGGCCTCGTAGTTCTTGCGATTAAGCGTGTCGATCTCGGCATCGCGCTCGAGGACGAGGCGGGCCTTGGCGATGTCACCTTCGATGAAGCTATCCAGGGCCAGCCGGAGCACCTCGCAGGCGATGATGCCTTCGGCGGGGACGTGCAGGAGGTCCTTGAGCGGGCCGCGTTCGGAGATGACCATGGCGCGCTTGGCGATGACCGAAGCCTCGTCGGCGATGCGCTCGAGGTCATGGCCGATGTCGCGGGCCGCCAGCAAGAGGCGGACGTCGCTGCCCATCGGGCCGAAGAGCGTCAGGTAACGCATGATTTCGCGGTCGACGCGCTTCTCGAGGTCGTCGACGCGGTCATCCATCCCGCGAACCTGGAGGGCGAGGGAATCATCGCCCTGTTCGACGGCCTGGAGGACCATACGGGTCATGTCGAGGGAGCGCTCGCCCATGAGGATGAGGTCGTCGCGGAGCTGGCGGAGCTCGTCGTGGAAGTGGCGTTGCATAAGCGTGTTTTCTTGGAAGTGGGCGAAGGGCTCAGCCGAAACGGCCCGAGATGTAGGCCTCGGTTTGCGCCTGCGAGGGATTCATGAAGATCTTCTCCGTCGTGTCATATTCGATCTGCTTGCCGAGGTAGAAGAAGGCCGTGCGGTCGGAAACGCGGGCGGCCTGCTGCATCGAGTGCGTCACGATCACGATGGTGAACTGCTCCTTGAGCTCGTGGATGAGCTCCTCGATCTTGCCGGTGGCGATCGGGTCGAGGGCCGAGCAAGGCTCGTCCATGAGCAGGATTTCCGGACGGTTGGCGATGGCGCGGGCGATGCAGAGACGCTGCATCTGGCCACCCGACAGACCCAGGGCGCTATCCTGCAGGCGGTCCTTCACCTCATCCCAAAGCGCGGCCTTGCGCAGCGACGTCTCGCAAGCCTCGTCGAGGATGGAGCGGTCGCGTACGCCCATCACGCGGAGGGCGAAGACGACGTTCTCGTAGATGGACTTGGGGAACGGGTTGGATTTCTGGAAGACCATGCCCACGCGGCGGCGCAGGGAGATGACCTCCAAGCCCGGGTCGTAGATGGAACGCCCCTTGATGGTGATGTCGCCGACGTGACGGATGCCGTCGACCAAATCGTTCATGCGGTTCAGGTTGCGCAGCAACGTGGACTTGCCGCAGCCGGAAGGGCCTATGAAGGCCACGACCTGGCGCTCGGGAATATCGAGGGAGATCCCTTCGAGCGCCTGCTTCTGCCCATACCAAAAGCCATAGTCGCGGATGCTGATGTAGTCCCTGCGGCCATCGCGTTCGGTGGCGGGCCGGACTTGGATGCGGGAAGGATTGGGGTTCATGGTGGCGGTCATTTGAAGGTGAAATCAGAAGGAGGCACCCTTAAAACGGGCGCGGAGACGGTTGCGGACCCAGATGGCCCCGAGGTTCAGGCAGACCACGAGGATGATCAGCAGGAGCGTGGTGGCGAAGACCATCGGGCGGGCGGCATCGGAGTCGGGAGACTGGAAGCCGAGGTCGTAGACGTGGAAACCAAGATGCATGAACTTGCGGTCCAAGTGAAGGAAGGGGGCCACGGCGTCCACCGGCAGGGTCGGGGCCAACTTGACCACCCCCACCAACATGAGCGGAGCGACCTCGCCGGCGCCACGGGCCATGGCGAGGATGACCCCGGTGAGGATCCCCGGCGCGGAAGCGGGGAGCAGGATCTCGCGGATGGTCTGCCACTTGGAGGCACCCGCGGCCAAGGAGGCTTCGCGCATCCCGCGGGGGACGGCGGCCAAAGCTTCCTCGGTGGCGACGATCACGACCGGCAAGGTCATCAGCGCCAAGGTCAACGAACACCAGAGGAGTCCACCCGTCCCGAACACAGGCGTGTTGTTGTTGTACTTGAGCTGGTCGGAAAAGAAGAGCTGGTCGATGGAACCACCCAGAACATAGACGAAGAAACCCAAACCGAAGACGCCGAAGACGATCGAGGGGACGCCGGCCAGGTTGTTGACGCTGATGCGGACGATGCGGAGAATCGGTCCCTGTTGGGCGTATTCGCGGAGATAGATGGCCGTGATGACCCCGAAAGGCGTGACCAGCAAGCTCATGAACACGGTCATGACCAAGGTGCCGAAAATAGCGGGCATCAAGCCGCCCTCGGTGTTCGCTTCGCGTGGCTCGTCGAAGATGAACTCGTGCAACCGGGAAAAGAAGAGCCGGACGCGGCCCCACGTATCCAGTTGATTCGGGAACCAACCGCGGACGATCTGCGAGAGGGGGACGGTGACTTCCCGGCCGGCCGCATCACGGCCCAGCAACTTGGCGACCTCGCCGCGTTGGGCGACGCCTTGGGCCTCGGTGCGCAAGTCCGCAAAGCGGGCCTCCAAGGTCGCGATGAGTTTGCGCTGTTCCGCCACCTCGTCCGCCTGCCCACGGTCTTCGGCCCGGCGCAGGGCGATGCGGGCCGCCTCCATCTCGCTGTTGACATCGCCGATACGGTGACGGGTCAGTTCAACCAGCTTCTCGCGGGTCGCGCCAGCGGCCGCGACCTCTTGTTGGAAAGATTCCGAAAAAGCGGGCGAAGTGACCGGGACCTCCTGGCCGTCGGCACGCTTCAGGGTGAGCGGACGGAGAAACGCCGGTCCATTTTCGACGCGCTCCAAACCGAGGATATCGGCAGGAAAGACTTCCCCCTTCAACTTGGCCTCATCCACCCAGAGGTAGGAGTTTCCGTTCAACTCGCGCAGACCTACCTGGAACTGCAGTTCATAACGGGGGTCGCTGGCCAGCGAACCCGGACGGATGCGGCGCTGGGCCAGCTGGCCGATGATGGTCCGGCCATCGTCGACCTGCACCACGGGAACGGGCGGAGCCCAAAAGACGCTGATCCCGTTGAGGACGACGAGCGCGAGGAGACCAATCACCATGCCGAGGCCCACGATCAGGCCCAGGCCCGTGAACCAAACCCAGGCTTCGCCCCGGGGGGTGCTGCTATCGGAAGAAGGAGACGACATGGCTTAGACGACTTTGTAGCGCTCGCGGAGGCGCTGACGGAGAACCTCCGCCAAGGTGTTGATCACGAACGTGAGGAGGAAGAGGCAGCAAGCGCCCAAGAAGAGCGCCCGGAAATGCGTGTGGCCAGCGGCGGCTTCGGGGAGCTCAACGGCGATGTTGGCCGACAAGGTGCGCATGCCGCTGAAGGGATTGAATTCCATCACCGCGGTATTACCCGTCGCCATCACGACGATCATGGTCTCGCCGATGGCGCGGCCGAAGCCAATCATGACCGCGGACACGATGCCGGAAATCGCGGTGGGAATCACCACGCTCCAGACCGTCTGCCAACGGCTGGCCCCCAGGGCCAAGGAGCCCGAGATGAGCGACTGCGGCACGTTCGAAAGCGCGTCCTCGGCGATGGTGAAAATGATGGGGATGACGGCGAAGCCCATCACGAAGCCGACGACCAAGCAATTGCGCGAGTCGTAGCTCATGCCCGTGGTTTGACGCCACCACTCGCGGAAATCAGCCAAGGGGGCGCCGGAGGCGGTATCCTTGACCGTGAAGAATGCAGCCTCGATCGAAGGCCCCGCCTGCCAGGCCAGCCAGCAGCAAAGGGCGATGAACGGGAGCAACCACACGAACTCCATGCCGGGGCGGACCTGCCGACGCCAAGGCTGCGGCAAGGCCGACCAAAGGAAACCGGCGCCCAGCGCCGCCGGCGTGAGGACACCAAGGGCGCAGAAGAGGGACACCAGATGCGGGTCGACCAACGGAGCCAGCCAAAGGCCGGCCAGGAAGCCCAAGACCACGGAGGGCAAGGAGGCCATCACCTCCATCACGGGTTTGACGATTTGGCGATACTCCGGGCGCAGGAACTGCGAAACGTAGACCGCCGCCGTCAACGCGATGGGCAAGGCGAAGAGCAGAGCATAGAAGGTCCCCTTGACCGTACCGTAGAAGAGCGGGACCAAGGAGTACTTCGCTTCAAATTCATCGGAGCCGGAACTCGACTGCCAAGTGTAGGCCGGCTCGGTGGCGCCTTCGTACCAGATCTTTCCGAAGAACGCCCCCCAGGAGGAGTCGGGGTGGTGATCTTCCAATTTCCAGCGGTGCAACTTGCCGTCGACCGTCAGCGCGGTGAAACGGTCGTAGTTGCCCGCGAAGGCGACCTGGGCGACCCGACCGGCGGGAGCCGGGCCTTGCCAGCGCAACGTATCCGTGGTCATGTTGCGCAGCTGCAACTCGCCCCCCGCGCCCACGAGGTAGCACTTATTCCCTTCGGCGGCAAAGATGCCCACCGCCGGGCCAGGGAGTTTTTCCGGGTCATGGATTTTCCCCCAGCGACGCAGACTGCGGCCATCGGGTTGGGCCTGCGGGTAGATTGACCAGACTTGATGCACGCCGGTTTGCCCGACCAACACGACCGAGACATGGCCGAAGACCAAGCCGGCGGCGCTGATGCGCGCGTCAGCGGCGTCGGCGAACGGACGGAAGACCTGCAGCAACGGCATACCGACCCCGTCGTCGGAATAGGCGCGCACCTCGCCGGTGCCCGTCACGACCAGCAAGGAATCCGCGGTCGAAGGCAGCAGCACCTGCTCCAGATCGGAGAGTTCCGGAGCGACGGCGAACGGGGCGCTGGCCGTCACCCGGGCCTTGCCGCCCAGGCCTTTGCGCTCGGTGATCCGGACGGCGGATAGCTTGGGGCGACCCGCGCTCTCTTGACGCACCACCAACAAACGGGACTGGGCGCCTTTCGCGTTCCAGACGCCGAGACAGGGCAGACCGGGAGAGCCGACCTGCACCGGCTCGAGCGGGGTGACGATGGGCTGCAATGCGCGCTTCCCGCCCGCATCGAACGTCGCGCGGTAACTCACCTTGGCCTCGAGCACGGCGCCATCCGAAAGCCCGAGGAAGACCAACCCGGCCCGCGGGTAACTGCGGACCGCGGTCACGGTCCGACCAACCAGCGCCGGGGACCACTCTTGGACCTTGGCGCCGTCGGAACCACGCTGGAAATGGATGGTGCCATCGGCCAGCACGACATAGGGCAATTCGCCGTATTCGTCTTCACCGAAGGCCACCGCCGAGGCCGGCACGGTCAAGGCCGGCAAAGCCTCCACCCGCGCGCCAACGAACAATGGGAACACTTGCAACACAAGGAACGCCAACATGCCGAACACCGCCAAGACGACCCCGAGTCCGCCGAAGCGAATGAGCCGACCCATCCAGAGGTCGGCCAACAAGGTGATCGGGCTTACCGTGAACCGGGATTCGGCGGCGGGAGTTTCAGTGGGTTTTTTGTCAGAAGTTTCCATCTGGTTACGTTCTTGTGTCTAGGTGCCTAACAAAGGGGAAGGCGGGGAGACCCCGCCTTGGAGGACCCGAGATCGCGCCGCCGTTCTTTTTGATACCGGCCCCAGAGGACGTGGCGACGGCGGCGCGACTTCGAGACCAAGCTTATTCGGCGCTGTAGTACTTGAGGGAGGCGCGACCTTCGGCGGCGACTTCGGCCGGGAGCGGGAAGTAGCCATCCTTGATCACGATTTCCTGGCCCTGCTTGGAGAGCACGAAGGTCATGAACTCGCTGGTGAGCTTGTCCATATCCTTGGAGGGAGCCTTGTTCACGTAGACGTACAGGTAACGGGCGAGCGGGTAGGTGCCGGAGAGGCAGTTGGCGTAGTTGGCTTCGACGAAGGGCGAGCTGTCGTCGGGCGAGAGGGCCAAGGCCTTCACACCGGAGGTCTTGTAACCGATGCCGGAGTAACCGATGGCGGAGAGGTCAGCGGCCACACCCTGCACGACGGAAGAGGAGCCGGGCTGTTCCTTGATCGAAGACTTGTAGTCGCCGTTCTTGAGGGCGGTTTCCTTGAAGAAGCCGTAGGTACCGGAAGCCGAGTTACGGCCGAAGGCGGAGATGGTCTTGCCGGCGAAAGCACCGGTCATCTTGGCGTCGCCCCAGGTGCTGACATCCTGGCCACCGCGCTTGCGGGTGGAGGAGAAGATGCCGTCGACCTGCGTCAGGGAAAGGCCTTTGACCGGGTTGTCCTTGTGGACGAAGACGGCGAGGGCGTCGATCGCGACGGCGACCTTGGTGGGCTTGTGGCCGAACTTACCGGCGAAGGCGGCGACTTCGGAGGACTTCATCTCGCGGCTCATCGGACCAACCTGAGCGGCGCCGGTAGCCAAGGCGACCGGGGCGGTGCTGGAACCCTTACCTTCGACCTGAACGTTGACGTTAGGATACTTGGCCTTGAAGCCTTCGCTCCAGAAGGTCATCAGGTTGTTGAGCGTGTCGGAGCCAACCGAATTCAGATTGCCGGAGACGCCGGAGGTCACGGTGTAATCCGGGATCTTGGCATCGACTGCAACCACGTCGGCAGCGGCCGAAGCGGCGGTCTGGGCGGATACTGCGGTCGCGGTGAGGGCGAGCAGGGCGAGGGACTTGAGGGTGGTGTTCATAGGTTGAGTGCGAAGGCATCATCCCACACGATTGTTACGGTTTCGTGTCAGGCGGGTGTTTGTTCGGCAATACGCCCCAGGACGTGCCTCGAGCCTAAGGAGCCTTCAAAAACTCCGAAATCAGGGCATTTGACCTGTTTTCGGCCTGTTCCAGCGGTAAACCCTCGGGCAAACCGGGCCGTTTATGTCCAGTTTTGGTCAACCAAGCATTCCGGAGGAGCACCATGCTTTGCGTCAACGGCTTGACCTTGCTGGGGTCGGCGAAAGTCGTGCGCGCATTCCACTTCATCATCGGCGCCAAGCCTTCCCACGTGGCTTGGGCCAGCATGAGATGACCTTCATCTCCCGGATGAATGCCATCCCTTGAGAAAACAAATTTCGCGTCGGCCTTCCGGGCTGTCGCGATGGCCCCGAGCACGCGGGCACGCAGGTCGATGACCTGCCAATTGAAGCGACGCTGCTGCACCAGCCACGCCGAATACGTCGCCATCACTTCATCGTAAGCAGCGGTGTCCGCTGGTTTGTCGACGCCGTAGGGCGGTGGCGTCAACAACACGACCTTCGCGCCAGCCTTCAGGCATTCGGCGCGCACGCTCGTCAAGCCATCGCGGTAGGCCTTGAAGCGCGCTTCGTCCAGCGGCTGGAAGATCCCATCATTGATGCCGTAACCCAAGACCACGAGCGTCGGCTTGTAGGCAGCCAACACGCGACCCAGCCGCTCGCGCAGGACGGGGCGCACGAAACTACCACCGGCATGACCGGGCTCGGACAGGCCGGAGATCGTTTCGCTCGGCATGGCCATATTGACGATCGGAATACGGGCCAAACCACGCTGGGCGCGAATGGCCGACTCGACATGAACAACCCAGCGGCCGTCGTACGTGATGCTGTCGCCGAGGAAAAGCACGCGGGGCTCCTCTTGGTCGGCGCGCACGGCGACCAGACCCAACACGCACCAGCTCAGCAACAAACGCAGCATCCCGCCAAACTGACAGGTCGGCCAAGGACGGGAAAGGGCAAAAGGGGAGAGTTATTAACGACCCGACGAAACGCATCTTCACGCTTCTCCCCGAGGGCAAGCTTGGCATTATCCCCTACCCTGAGCTCCGCCATCCACATCAAAGGCGCCCGTACCCACAACCTCAAGGATGTGGAACTGGCCATTCCGCGTCATCAGTTGACGGTGATCACCGGGGTCAGCGGCTCGGGCAAGTCCTCCCTCGCGTTCGATACGCTGCACGCCGAGGGCTCCCGCCAATACCTCGAATCGCTCTCCGCCAAAGCGCGAGGCCTGCTCGAATCGGTTTCCCGGCCGGACGTCGACTTCATCCGCGGGCTTTCCCCCGTCGTCGCCATCGCGCAAAGAACAGGCGGCAACACGAACCCACGTTCGACCGTCGCCACGCTCACGGAAATCGCCGATCATGCTCGACCGCTCTGGATCCTGGCCGGGGAACGCACCTGCCTCAAGGATGGGCACCCTGTCCGCCGACGCTCGCTCGACGACAACCTCCAGTCCCTCGAAGCGCTCCCGGCCGGCACGCGCCTCATGGTGATCGCCCCGGTGGCGAAGGATAAGCCGTCGGTCTTGCTCGAGGCCGCCGCCGACCTCGGCCGCCGCGGCTTCACGCGCCTGCGGGTCGAAGGCATGGTCGTCACCCTGGAAGAAGCCGAGGGCGTGCTCAAGGGGCGCGACCCGATGACGCTGGAAGTCGTCGTCGACCGCATCGTCGCCGGTCCCGACCAACGCAGCCGCCTGGCCGACTCCTTGGAGTTGGCCTTCCGGGAGGGCCGGCACCGCGCGCTGGTCTTGGCCGAAACCGCGGGCGGCCTTTGGCAAGAACACCCGCTCTCGCTGCATCTCGCCTGCGAACATTGCGGCGAAACCTACGAGTCCCTGAATCCACGGGGGCTTTCGCATAACCACCCGAGCGGCGCCTGCCCGGATTGCGGCGGACTTGGTCGGCAACTCCGGTTTCAAGAAGGGCTAGCCATCCTCGATGAATCGCTCTCCCTGAACGATGGCGTCGTCAAGCCCTGGAAGTGCGGCACGCGCAAGGTGCTCATCCGCCGCAACGCCATCACGCGGGCGTTGTCCGAGCAGATTCCGTTCGACCTCAAGAAGCCCTGGAAGGACCTCCCCGCCGCCACGCGCTCAATCTTGCTGCACGGCGATCCCAAGCGCACCTACCTGCTCCCACCCGTCAAGGGTCGCAAGCCGGTCGATGTGTTCTGGAGCGGGATGTTCGCCGAACTCGAACAAGCCTTCCGCACGACGACCGGGGAATCCCTCCGCCAACGCCTGCTTCACTTCCAGGCGGGCTCAACGTGCAGCGGATGCCAGGGCAAGCGCCTCGCGCCCGCGGCCCTGTCGCTGCGCCTCGCCGGCCTGAACATGGCCGACTTCTTGGCGCTCACGATTCCGGAAGCGCTGGCCTTCACGAAGTCGCTCGCCACCCACCCGGCCGTCATGCCCGCCGAAGAAGCCCGACGCGGGCTCGAACAACGGCTGAACTTCCTCAACGACGCTGGCTTGACGTACCTGACGCTCGACCGCGAGGTCGGCTCGCTCTCCGGCGGCGAAGCTCAACGCGTGCGCCTCGCCACGCAACTGGGGCTCGGACTCGTCGGCGTCACCTACGTCCTGGACGAACCGAGCATCGGGCTCCATCCCTCCGACCACGGACGGCTCATCGGATCGCTCAAGAATCTCCGCGACCTCGGCAATACGCTCGTCGTGGTTGAACACGACCGCGACATGATGCTCGCCGCCGACCACCTGGTCGAGATGGGTCCCGGCGCCGGGGTCCAAGGCGGCCGCGTCATCTTCACGGGAACACCCACCGCCTGCGGCCAACACGCGACCTCCCGGACGGGCGCCTATCTGTCCGGCCGGGCCACCCTGGCCGGACTCATCAAAAAGAAACCCGTCGGCAAAACCCACCTCGTCATCAAGGGCGCGACGGAGAACAACCTCAAGGACGTGACCGCACGTTTCCCGATCGGCAACCTCACGGCGGTCTGCGGCGTCTCCGGCTCCGGCAAGAGTACCTTGGCCATCGACATCCTGTCGGCGGCGGCGGCCCGCAAGATCAACGGCGCCAAGCTCGTCCCGGGCCGGCACGCGGGCATCGAAGGGCTCGACAAAATCGTCGCCTTCACGTCGGTCGACCAGGAGCCGATCGGCCGCAGCCCGCGTTCGAACCCGGCGACGTTCACCGGCATCATGGACCTGCTGCGCGATCTCTGGTCCGCGCTCCCGCTCGCGAAAGTCCGCGGCTACGGCCCGGGACGCTTCAGTTTCAACGTCCGGGGCGGGCGATGTGAGACCTGCGCGGGCGAAGGCTCGGTGGCGCTCGACATGCAGTTCCTCGGCGAGACCTTCGTCGATTGCCCGAGCTGCGCGGGCCGGCGCTTCAACCGCGAGACCCTCGAAGTACGCTTCAAGGGATTGAGCATCGCCGAAGCCCTTCACCTGACCGTCACGGAAGCGGTGGAAATCTTCAAGGCCCAGCCCCGTTTGGCTGAAAAACTACGCACCCTCGAAGAAGTCGGGCTCGGCTACCTCAAACTCGGGCAAGCGGCCAACACCCTCTCCGGCGGCGAAGCCCAGCGCCTCAAGTTGGCCTCCGAACTCTCCCGGCGCGACCATTCCGGCCGCCTCTACGTCCTCGACGAGCCGACGACCGGACTGCACTGGGACGATATCGCCAAACTCCTGAAACTGCTCGAACGACTCCGCGATGCAGGTGCAACCCTCATCGTCATCGAGCACCATGCCGACGTCATCCTCGCCGCCGACTGGGTACTTGAACTGGGACCGGTGGGTGGAGCTAAGGGCGGACAGCTTGTTTACGAAGGCGAGCCCGCCGGCTTGGTGCGTTGCAAGGCGTCCCCCACCGGACGGGCCATCCAGCAGCCCTGAATCAACCGCCGGTCGGCGATGGATTCGTCTGGGCCTGACGATCGAGCACCTCCCGAGTCACTTTTTCCAAAATGTTTTCGGACTGAGTCGGACCACGTTGATTTGTAAACGTCGCCCCGGTGCTCGGTACTGGCGGAGCAATCGCCGGGCCACGCGGTGCCAAGGGCGAAACCAGCTCGGAGGACGGGTCGAAGACAACCCCCTTGAGCCTTCCTTCCACTTCGCCCGACTCCATCTTTAGCTTTTCGAGCACGACTTGCGTCGGTGCGGCTAAGTCCGAGGTAATCAGCAGCTTATTGTTGGACTCGATATTGAGAGATTTGCCCTTACCCACGGGTGTGAACTTCAAAGACCCCGCCAAGACCAAGCTCTGCGCGACCAACTCGCCGCTGGAAGCACGCTCAAAACTCAATTCGTACACCCCTTCACGGCGCAAATCGGAACGGCCCTGAGGCGTCCGCACCGAGACCAGCGAACGTGCCTGCAGGGGCGGGCATACGATCGTCACCTTCCCGGCGCCGAGCACAAGATCGACGAGAGAGCCGTCATCGGGAAGCTCACCCGTCTCACGGATGCGCCCGGGCCGAGGCATTTTCACCTGCCGAAACATCGCCAAGCGAAGCTTCGTACCAGGAGAGACGAGGATCTTAACCCCATTGGAGAAGAACAGTTCGGCGGCTCCATCCGACGGCGTCTCAAGTTCATCATCCTCCCGAACCGCATCGCCAGCGTTGAGGGACCGGGCGACTTGATCAAAGGTCGACCGCGCCGTGATCGCTCCCTTCACGCCGGCCAATTCCACCTGCCCGCGGATGAGTTCAGCTCGGGCTACGACGACGGACAAAAACAAGCAGAGGATGAATGGTTTCATACCACCCAGCGTCGAAACCGATGGAGATTCGTCCACCGCGATGTAGTGGTGTTTATTACCTAATGGAAACTGAGCGTTAAAACCTAGGCCAGAAACGCTTGCATCAAAGCCGCACAGGCGGACAGCTCCGCCGATTCCGCTTCGGAAAACTCGTAGGGGGACATCTTGCCGATGCCGAGGACGCCGATCACCTTGCCGTCCGGCGTGACCATCGGCACCGCGAGGGCGCCTTGCACGTCGGTCTTGCGCGCATCGGGCTTGGCCACACCACCGAGGTCTTCCTGCAGGTTGCACAGCTGGACGGCTTCCTGGCGTTGGGCGGCGCAACCGGCGATGCCCTTGCCGAAGGGGATGTTGTCGATCTTCGGCAACAACATGGGCAGCACTTGGGGCGGAATCCCTTGATGCGCGATCAGCCTGAGCAGACCCGTCG
Organism: Opitutia bacterium UBA957; assembly: GCA_002293065.1. Classification (GTDB taxonomy): domain Bacteria; phylum Verrucomicrobiota; class Verrucomicrobiia; order Opitutales; family UBA953; genus UBA953. Next base: position 79,530 of record DBCN01000118.1, on the reverse strand, counting down.
CGGGATCGGTGCGATGGATCGTGCCGGTGACGCAACCGAAGTTCCGGAGCACCTGGGCGAGGACGGCGTTCCAATCCGGCGATGTCGTCAGGAGGGCGGGAAGGCCTTGCGTGGGATTTGCCATAAGGGGTTAGACCGCGCGGCGGGCCATGCGTTCCTGCAGCCAGACGAGGCCGGTCGCCTCATCGACGAAAACCCCGTCCATTTGGGCCTCAAAGGCCTCATCGAGCACTTCGGAGAACCAGCCGGCGGGCTTGTAGCCGGACGCGATGAGGTGCCGCCCCAAGAGGATGCGCTTGGGCATCGAGTCCTGGATGTTGAGCTTGGCCGCCATCTCCAGCAGCCACACGCCTTGCGGTGAGGGCTCGTGCCGCCACTCCTGATTGCGGCCCTTGCGATCGGCGGAATCGACGCGCACGAGGCGGTCGATCCGGCCGACCTTGTTGGCGAGGCGGCGGACGGCGCCCTCGCCGGCTTGCGCCTTGTGGAGTTCATGGGGCTGCGCGTGCCAGCGGACGAGCGGCAAGACGGACTCGATCAACTTCACTTCCCGGGTGAGCTGGGCGAGGAAGGCTTCGGCCAACGGCACGCTGGCGGCCTCGTGGCCGTAGGCATGCCAGCGATCATCGGCTTCCTTCTTGGTCGTCGTCGCTTTGCCCAAGTCGTGCAAGAGCACCGCCAAACCGACGATCAGGTCCTCATCATCATTGCCCGTGCGCTCGGCCGCGAAAGCGTCGAGGCACAGCCGCGTATGCGTCCACACGCAGCCTTCGGGATGCCAGACGGGATCCTGGGGCACGTCGACGGTGGCCTGCAGACCGGGATAGAAACGGAGCCAGCCGCAATCCTGGAGGAACTGCAACCCGCGGGAGGGTTGCCGACCGCGCAGGAGGAGCTTCTTCCACTCCTCCAGCAAGCGCTCGGGCGGGAGGCCTTCCTGCGTCAAGCCGCGGCAGAGCTCCACGGTTTCGGGCGCGACCGCGAAGTTGAAGCGCGCCGCGAACTGCATCGCGCGCAGGACGCGCAAGGGGTCTTCGGAAAACTTCGCGGAGACGTGGCGGAAGACTTTCCGCTGCAGGTCGGCCACGCCGCCCCAAGGGTCGATGAGCTCGCCCGTCGCCGGATCCCACAGGATGGCGTTCGCGGTGAAATCGCGTCGTTCCGCCGCGTCCTTCGGCGTCATCGTCGGGTCGGCCTGCACATCGAAATCCGTGTGCTTGGCGCCGGTCCGGTTTTCGCGGCGCGGCACCGAAACGTCGATGGGGTGATCCTTCACCTTCGTCACGCCGAACGCCGCCCCGACGGTCACGATGCCGAAGCGGCGACGCAAGGCGGCCTCCACCTGGCGGGTGCCGAGACCGTAGACTTCGATATCGATTTCGCCGATGGGTAGGCCCAAGAGCGCATCGCGCACGCAGCCCCCCACGAGCAGCGGACGACCGCCGGCGGCGCGCAACAAGGCGCAGACCTCCGCGACAGGCGCATGCGGTCCCGTCAGGTCGATCAAGTTGGGCTGGGCGGCGGACACGGCCCTACCCTACCGCTCGCGGCGGCGGAGGCGAGCGGTTTTCGGACTCACAGGTTGGTCGTGAAACCTTCCTTGAGCAGCCAAGCCTTCGCCGTCTCGCGGCGATCGCCTTGCAGGACGATCTCGCGGGCCTCGAGCGCGCCGCCGGTGCCGAGGGCGCGCTTCATCTCCTTGAGCAACGCTTCGCGCATGCGATTTTCCTGAGACTCCAACCAGAGTCCCTTGAGGATGGTCACCTCTTTGCCACCACGCCCGGCGCGTTCGTACTGAAGGATGATTTTGCCGAGTTTCGGCTTCGCCTTGGCGGCAGGCGCGAGCGGCTTGGGCGGCGGGCCGGGCGGAAGGCTCGAGGGGTCGAGCTTATCGAACGGGTTCTCGTTCATGCGCCGCGTCCGCAGGTGCCGGCCCCGGGAGCTCCTCCATTCAAATAGACCAAGGCCTTTTCGTAGGAACGACGGCGCAGGTAATGATCCAAGTCGCCAGGCAGGCCGGAATTAGGCTGCGAAACCTCCCCATCGAGCACCTTTAGGGACTCCAAAAGGGCCTCTTTCCCGACCCCGGGAGAAGTCAGCGCCTCCAGGGCTTGGCGGATACGTTGGATGCGGACAGGGTCCATGGCTCCGATGATGAAGGCTTCAGGCCCCCTGGGGCAAGCATCGGGGGTGGTTTTCATAGTGGACAAAAGGCGGGGGGCTTCCCTATACCCAACCCTCCCTCGGATGGATAGCTCAGTTGGTTAGAGCGTCTGCTTTACACGCAGAATGTCGTGGGTTCGAGTCCCTCTCCGTCCACCCTTTCACCCTTACCATCGCCATGACGCTCACCAAGAAGAAGCACACGCTCTCCGCCCTCGTCGAAAACAAGTTCGGCGTCCTGGCTCGCGTGGCCGGGATGCTTTCCGGTCGAGGCTTCAACATCGAGACCCTGAATGTCGGGCCGACGCACGACCCGGCCTATTCCCGCATCACCGCGACCGTCATCGCCGATGACGCCGCCTTGGACCGTTGCGTCAAGGCCCTGGACAAGCTGATCAACGTCATCACCGTCCACGATTTCTCCCGCGAGGAAGTCGACCACGTCGCCCGCGAGCTCATCCTCTGCAAGGTGAAGTGCGACAAGAAGACCCGCACCGAGATCCTCGAAGTCGCCGCCCTCTTCCGCGCCAAGGTCGTCGACGTCGCCCACGATTCCCTCGTCATCGAGTTCACCGGCAACGAGAACAAGATCGGCGCTTTCCTCGACCTCATCAGCCCGTACGGCATCCTCGAGACCGCCCGCACCGGCAACGTCGCCCTGTCCCGCGGCCTCAAGAAACTCTCCAAGTAAACCCTTTTTCCACCAAATACCCATGCCTGCCAAAGTGTACACTGACAAGGATGCCGATCTCGGCTTCCTGAAGAACAAGACCCTCGCCGTCCTCGGTTTCGGCTCCCAGGGCCACTCTCACGCCATGAACCTGCGCGACAGCGGGCTCAACGTGATCGTTGGTCTCTACAAGGGATCGAAGTCGGCGGAAGCCGCGAAGAAAAAGGGTTTCAAGGTCTACGAGACCGCTGAAGCCGTCCGCCGCGCGGACGTCATGCTCGTCGGCATCCCCGACATGAAGCAGGCCGACGTATGGGAAAAGGACATCGCCCCGAACCTCGGCAAGGGTGGCAAGACCGTCCTCTTCATCCACGGCCTCTCGATCCACTACAAGCTGATCAAGCCCCTCAAGAACGTCGACATCGCCATGGTCGCCCCCAAGGGCCCTGGTCACGTCGTCCGCGCCCAGTACGTCGAAGGCAAGGGCGTCCCCGCCCTCATCGCCATCCAACAGGACGTTTCCGGCAAGGCCACCAAGACCGCCCTCGCTTGGGCCAAGGGCATCGGCTCGACCCGCGCCGGCGTCATCAAGACCTCCTTCAAGGAAGAAGCTGAAACCGACCTCTTCGGCGAACAGGCCGTCCTCTGCGGCGGCGCCTCCGAACTCGTCAAGGTCGGCTACGAAACCCTCGTCGAAGCCGGCTACCAGCCGGAGATGGCCTACTTCGAGTGCTTGCACGAGCTGAAGCTGATCGTCGACCTCATGGTCGAGTCCGGCATCTCGGGCATGCGCTTCTCGATCTCCGAAACCGCCAAGTATGGCGACATCACCCGCGGACCCCGCGTGATCAACAGCGCTTCCCGCAAGGCAATGCGCGAGATCCTCAAGGAAATCCAGTCGGGCAAGTTCACCGCCCAGTGGGTCAAGGAATACAAGACCGGCCTGAAGAACTACAACAAGCTCCTCAAGCAGGGTGAGAACCACCCGATCGAAAAGACCGGCCAGCGTCTCCGCTCGCTGATGCCTTGGGTGCAGAAGCGCAACATCAAGGGCGCGCAGGCCGAGTACACGACGAAGTAAGCGTCGGTCACTCCGCCAAGCAAAAGGGCCAGCGCAAGCTGGCCCTTCTTCTTTGGTGCCGTCCGCCCGCCTTACATGATGATCACCGGCGCAGGCTGGGCGGCAGGCGCACCCGTTTCGGCCGGCTGAGCGACGGGAGCGGCCGGAGCGGGGTTGTTGACGGCGGCCATCTCGGCGCGGAGGGCGTTCATGGCCCGATCGCGGAGGGCGATGGCCCGCTGCCCCAGGGCTTCGCGGTCAGCCGGAGTGGCGTTGCGCATGGCTTCGCCGAGTTCACGGGCTTCGGCCATGATGGCTTGGCCTTCGGGCTTCATCATGCCGGCGAACATCGCGCGCTGTAGTTTGGCTTGGTCGCCGCCGGCGATTTCTTCGACCATCTTCTTGGTTTCTTCACCGAAGGCCTTGGCACGGGCCTTGAATTCTTCTTTCGCGATGTCCTCGTCGGACTTTACCGCGGCGACCGGGGCTTCGATCGGACGAGCCGGACGGGGCCTCGCGACCGGCGCGACCGGCTCGGGTACCGTGGGCTTAGGCGCTTCGACGACCACCGGAGCCGGAGTCGGGAAAGCGTAGCGGGCGATCAAGAAGCCACCCCCGAGACCGAGGGCGAGGAGGAGGACGAGCGTGGTTTTAGACATGGCGGATAAATAGCAACCGAACGGAACAATGCCACCGAGAATTGACGGTTATTTGTGCGATATCGGGCGTGAAGCCCATCTTTCGACCCGCCCTCCCCCTCCAAACATGCCCGGATGGTCACCGTACCGCAGGGAAAGAGACCGGCCCGACTACTTCCCAGCGCGCTCGGCGGTGAGCTTGTTCAACTGCTCGGTGCGTTCGTTGAGCAAGCGCACGACGGCATCGCGTTCGGCGATAAGCTTCCGCAGGTTCTCGTTCTGGGCGCGGATGGCGTCGTTCTGCTCCGTCACCATGGCGTTCTGCCGACGGATGGATTCGTTTTGCTGGGCGACGGCGGCGCGGAGCGGCGCAAGGCCGGCGGCATCCTGGCGGGCCGCAACCAGCGCGGCGGCGGCGACGGCCAGTTCCTTGCGCACGGCTTCTTCGGCGCGCTTGAGTTCCGCAACGCGACCATCGAGTCGGCGGATTTCCGCGGCGTAGGTCTCGCCGAGGCGACGGGCTTCTGCCGATTGCTCACGCAGGTCGCGTTCGGCTAGGCGCGCGGACAGGAGCTCGGCCCGGAGCTCGGCTTCGCGGACCCACTGCGTTGCGCAGAAGGCCGCGAGCGCGACGCAGAGGGCGGACAGGACCAAGGGCCAACGGAAACTCATCGGGCGGCGCTCTTGACGGTGAAGGCGACCTTCTGGACGCCGGCGCTGCGGACGAAATCAAGGACGTCGATCATGCGGCCGTGCGGGGTGTCGGCGTCGCCGGCGATGTAGACCGCCACGCCGGCGTTGGCCTTGACGCGCGTGAGCAGCGTCTGGCGAAGGTCGGGCAAGGTGGCCGCCTGGCGGTCGACGAACACCTGGCCGGCGCGGTCGACGGAAATCGTGACGGCATCCGGCTTCAACTCGGACTGGCCGGTCGCGGCGCCTTCGAGGTTCACCGGCATGCAGTGGTTCTTATGCAGCGTCACGCTGACGAGCATGAACGACGCCAGCAGGAAGAACATGATGTCGATCAGCGGGATGATCTCCAACCGGGCCCGCCGGTGCGGGAGGGGCGAGGCGATCTTCATGGGGCGCGTCCTTTCTGGAGGGCGACCTGCAAGGCGGTCGCGGCGGCTTCGAGGTCCGCCTGCAGCCTGCTCAGGCGACTCGACAGCAGGTTCAGGGGCAAGAGGGTCACGATGGCGATGCCCAGACCAGCCGCGGTCGCGATCAGTGCCTCGCCGATGCCGCCGGTGACCTTCGTCACCGCGAGCTCATCGGACCCGATGGAATTGAAGGAACCCATGATACCCGTCACGGTGCCCAGCAGTCCGAGCAAGGGCGCCAACGTGACCAAGGTGTCCAGTACGCCGATGAAGCGGGCGGCCTCGCGGAGTTCCGCCGCGGCGGCGACTTGGACCGCCCCCTCAAAGGAACCCGTGCGGTGGGCAAGCCCCGCGCGGAGCACGCGGGCGACGGGATCCTGGGATTTCGCGACGGCCTCTTCGGCGGCGACCATGTCACCACGCTCGGCCGCGGCCAAGGCGGCGGCGACCGCCGTCGCATCACGACGGGCGCTGATGCGGAGCCACCAAACGAGCCGCTCCCCGACGACGGCGATGGCCACCAGGGCGGCGATCAGCAAGGGGTACATGATCGGGCCGCCTTTGAGGAAGAGGTCGACCGCGGCGTTGGCGAGAGGGAGGGACATGGCGGTGGTGTTCATTGAAGTTCGAAGACGAAGGGAACGAGGTAACGGCGCGGGGCACCCGGCGCCCAAGACCAATGGAGGCGAACCCAGTCGGCGGCATGCTGATCGAGGCCGGCTTGGCCGCTGGACTCACGCACGGCGACGGATTGCACGGCCCCGGAGGCGGCGACGTCGACCAACACGAGCAACCGCCCCTGGATACCCTGTTGACGGGCCCACCGCGGGTAAGGCGGCTCGGGAAATTCGCCAGCGAGGGAGGGCGCAAACCGCTCGATGGCGGGAGCGGCGGCGTTTACCGGGGGCACCGCCGCGCGCGGGGCGGCGGGGGCGCGGACTGCGGCCACCGGCAGGAGCGCCGGCATGGTCGTCACCGGTAGCGCGGACACCGGCTCGATAGCCAGCGGCACGGCGACCGGGACAGCGACAGCGGTAGGCACCGTCGCCGCAATGGTCGGCTTCGTCTTGACCGGCGGTTGGGCCGGCGGGGTGAAATACTGCACAGGTGCCCCGGGGCCGTGATCGTGGTGATCATCGGCGGGCACCTGCACCGGTCCAGCCAACGCCCCGAGCACGCAGACCGCCAGCGTCGCCGTGCCCAGCGCAGCGGACCAGGCGTAGACCCTTTCGTGGGGAGTGCTGGAATGGTCGGTGGACAAAGGTCAGAAGCTCAGCTTCAGACCTGCTTCTACACCGCGTCCCGGCAACGGCAAGGCATCCTTGATGAAGGAGGCAGCGTTGCGGGCCTCGACGTCGAAGAGGTTCGTGAGGCGCAAGGAGAAGCGGGCCGTGGTCGCGGAGCCCAGGACGAAGTCGCGGGAAAACGCCGCGCCAACCAGCGTGTAGCCGGCCGTCGGGGTCTCGCCGACGGCAAGGTGGTTCTGCGCCAGGTGATACGTGGCATCGATTCGCCAACTCCATCCGGACTGCAACCCGTGGAGGGCGGTGCCGAAGCGGCCGGGAGAGATGCGGGGCAAAGCTTCGGAGGTGTCGCGATTCGAAGCGCGGACCGTGTCGCCGAAGAACTCGAGCGCCAGCTTGGCGGCAGCCGTGTCCTGCAACTGGATGTTCAACCGGGCCTCGGCCCCGAAGAAGTCGGCGGGGATGGAGGTGAAATCATAGCGGGCCAATTCGTCGGCACCACCGAGGGCAAAATTAGGCCCGGGGATGGGCAGGCCGCTCAGATCGGGTCCAAACCCATTTTCCTGTAAGCTGATGAAGGAGGCGAAGCGGTTATAGTATACGGACACGCTCCCCGAGACGGCGCCGCGGGTCTTGGCCAGTTCCAGTTCCATCCCCCACCCTTGTTCCTTGCCCAAGGTGCGGTCGCCCACCTCATAAGATTCGGTGCCGACGTGCGGCCCATCGGCGAAGAGTTCCTGGAAATTGGGGGCGCGCTCCGTGCGCGTGAGGCTCAAGGTGGTCGCCCACCGGGCGTCGAGGTCCTTGATCCAAGCCAAGGCGAAGCTCGCTGGCGTGAACGCGGCGGAAGCCGCGGCGGGATTGCTCGCGAGCCCTTCGTGCGTCCAGGCCGCGGCGGAAACCTTGGCGGACTCCAGCCGAAAGCCGAAGCGGAGACGGCTGTCGGTCGCGAGGGACTGGATGAACGAGCCGAAGACGGCGTCGTTCGCGTTGCGCGTGGTCGGGAGGAAGGCCTCATCGCCGGTCACCGCAAAATCGAAACGGCCGGACTGGATGCCCACGACTCCCTCGAGCGAACCGATCTTGGTCAGTTCGAAGTCCACGCGCGCGTCCCAACCTTGGTTGGTGAAGGTGCTGCCAGCGGCGGCCCCATCGAACTCGGTGTGCTCGTAGTCGGAAACCCCGAGCTTGTAGCTGACGGACTTGAGCGCGGCGGCGGGTGCATTAGCCTGCCCGGCCAGATCCCAGCGGCGTTGGCGGAGGCCGATTTCGATGCCCGGCTCGGTGACGCCGTACGTCGAGTTCAGGCCCGAGAAGGACAGCCCGAGGTAGCCGGACGGTCCGACGCGCGATACGCCGAAGCCCGCGCCACGGCTCTCGCTGGCCGTGTCCGCGATCCGGCCGATCGGCGTGGAGAGATTCTCCGTCGTCTTCGTGAAACCATCGAGGTGGAAGGCGAAATCGCCCGCACAGCCCTCGGCCAGAAAGGCCGCCGAGCGCAGGGCATCGGCCGAGCCGGCCCGACCGGAGAGCACGAAAGCCCGCGGGAGACGTTCGACCGGTATCCGATTATCGACCACATTGACGACCCCGCCCAGGATACTCGAACTGTACAATAAGGCGGCCGGGCCGCGGAAGACTTGGACCTCCCGGATGGCCAGCGGGTCGATGCCCACCGCGTGGTCCGGGCTGGCGCTGGATGCATCCAACGTGCCGGTGCCGTTCTGCGCGATCTTGAGTCGATCCCCGTCCAAGCCGCGGATGATCGGCCGCCCGGCATTCGGGCCGAAGTAGCTCGTGGCCACCCCGGGAATATCCGCCAGCACTTCACCGAGCGTGGCGACGCGCTGCGCCTCCAAGGCGGCGGCGTTCAGCTGCAGAGCCGGGGCCGCGGGGGCGGTCACCCCACCGATGGTCGCCCCTTTGATGACCACGGGATTCATCTTCTGCGGTGCCGGGTCTTGGGCGAAAGCAACTAGGCTGGTGGCGGCTAGGAGAAAGGCGGGACGGAGCGAGGGCATGGGGGTAGGTTCACTATTGCAATAATGTTGCGATAAGGAGTGGCAAGCGGAAATCCTCGGGTTGCACTCCCGCGAATATTGGGCGGACTACTGCCACCCCCATGAGCGAGTCCTCCCCCACCCCCGACCCCATCCATTCGGATGCGTTCTTGGCCCGCCTGATGAGCGGCCAGCTCAAGCTCTCCATTGCTTGCGCCCTCTGCTTCATCGTCGCGCTCGTCGCCCTCCCCTTGCTGAACTACTTCCAACCGGAGTTCATGGCCCAACGCGTCTACGGCTTCACCCTGACGTGGCTGATCCTCGGGGTGCTCTTCTTCCCGTTCGTCTGGATCATCTCCTACGTCTTCATCAAGCGCTCCATCGCCCTCGAAGACGCCGAAGCCAAAGCCGCCCAGGACGGCCTCAAGAAGTAACATGAGCACCCTCCTCGCCTTCCTCGCCGCGGCCGAACCCGCCACCCAAGGCATCGACCCCTGGATCGCCTTCTTCTCGTTGATCACCGTCGTGATCACCGTCGGCATGGGCTTCTGGACCGCCGGTAAGTCCAAGAGCGCCGGTGACTTCTTCGTCGCGGGTCGTTCGGTCTCCGTCGGCTGGAACGCCTCCGCCATCTCCGGCGAATACCTGTCGGCAGCGTCCTTCATGGGCGTCGCCGGCATGGTGATGCTCAATGGCTACGACGCGCTGTGGTATCCGGTGTGCTACGCCTGCGGCTACCTCTTCCTGCTGCTCTTCATCGCCGGCCCGCTGCGTCGCTTCGGGGCCTACACCATCCCGGACTTCGCCGAAGGCCGCTATGACTCACCGCTCTTCCGCAAGATCGCGGTCTGCTTCGTCCTCTTCATCGGCTTCTTCTACACCATGCCGCAGATGAAGGGTGCCGGCACCACCCTCGCCTACATCTTCCCCGGCCTGCACTACTCCGTCGGCGTGATCGTCGTCGGTGCGGTCATCACCCTGAACGTCGCGCTCGGCGGCATGAAGGGTATCACCCTCGTGCAAGCCTTCCAATATTGGCTCAAGGTCTTCGCCATCACCGTGCCGATCTTCGTGATCGCCGCCGTGGTCGGCCATTACCAGTCGCACCTGGAAGCCAACAAGACCGCCCAAGAGACCGTCGCGGCCGCTCCCGCGGGGATCGAACGCAAGGCCCTGCCCGCCAAGGCCCCCAAGGATGAGCAGTGGATCGCGCCGTTCGGCAGCCTGACCACCAAGGCCGTCGACACCGCCATCAAGGCCGCCAAGACGCCCGAAGAAAAGGCCGCGCTCGAAGCGAACAAGAAGCCCTACTCCCTGCTCTACACCTACTCGCTGATCATCGCGCTCGTCTGCGGCACCGCGGGTTTGCCGCACATCCTGGTGCGTTTCTACACGAACCCCGACGGCGTCGCCGCCAAGCGCACCACGATGTGGGTGATGATCCTCATCGGCGTCTTCTACGTCTTCCCGCCCATCTACGGCGTCATCGGCCGTTCCCTCACGCCGGAGCTCTACGACGCCGTCGGCTCGAAGGGCACGGACAAGGTCGTGCTCGAACTGCCGACGCTCCTCGCGGGCCGCGACTACCCGCTCCTCGGCTCGATCCTCTCCGGCATCACGTGCGCAGGTGCCTTCGCCGCGTTCATGTCCACGTTCTCCGGCCTGCTGGTCTCGATGTCCAGCGCCCTGGCGCACGACATCTACGGCCGCATGCTGAAGCCCGAATCCTCGCCGGAACAGCGCCTCAAGGCCTTCAAGTGGGCGGCCGTCATCATTGGCGTCGTCTCCGTCGGCCTGGGCACCCAAGTCGAGAAGCTGAACATCAATTACCTCGTCGGTCAGGCCTTCGCCATCGCCGCGGCCAGCTACTTCCCCTTGCTCTTCATGAGCGTCTGGTGGCGGGGTATGACCATGAAAGGCGCCGCCACCGGCATGCTCGCCGGCGGCCTGCTCGCCCTCGGCTCCATCTTCCTGACGACGTTATCCGACGTCTACGGCTTCGCGGGACTAGCCGACTTCTGGGTCGCGCACCCGTTGCTGCGCATCCTGTGCGAGCAGCCGGCCATCTGGGCTGTGCCGCTCTCGATCACGCTGATGATCGTCGTCTCCAAGCTCACCGCGGCGACCATCCCCGCGGACGTGCGCATGAAGATGCTCGTCCTCCACGCCCCGGAAGCCCTGGGCCTGAAGCAGGAGTACATCAAGGAACACGAAGGCCTGGGCGGCCACTGAGTCAACGGCGATGGGAGGTCTGATCGCATCGGCCATCTTCTTGGTCGTCCTCTTCTGGATCGTCGAACACCTCCTCGGCAACAAGCGCGGGCAACCTTGGCGGCGGCCTCGCATGCTGGTCGACCTCGGGCTCTACGTCTTCGACTCCGTCATCACCAAACCGATCAACCTGATCGTGATCAGCGTCGCGGCGATCGCGCTCCTGATCCCCGCGGAGGTGATTTCCTGGGAAGCGCTGAAAGCCGGCCAGTACCAAGGCTTCGGACCGCTTGCCAAGCTGCCGGGCTGGGGCCAATTCCTGTGCGCCTTCCTGCTGGGCGACTTCCTGCTCTACTGGATTCATCGCTGGTTCCACGGCAAACAGCTCTGGCGCTTCCATGCGGTGCACCATAGCTCCGAGAAACTGGATTGGCTGAGCAGCGTCCGCGGACACCCCGTGAACGACATCCTCGCCAACGCGATGCTCTTCTTCCCGTTCCTGCTGCTCGGCTTCGGACCGGGCGCCGCGGCGGGAGCCGGCCCCGCGCTCGGCGTCTTCGCCCTGCTGGGCCATGCCGACGTCGAATGGGATTGGGGTCCGTTCCGCCACATCGTCACCTCTCCGGTCTACCACCGTTGGCACCACTCGAAGGACCCGGCGGCCATCGACAAGAACTTCGCGAGCTTCCTGCCGCTCTGGGACATCCTCTTCGGCACGCACTACATGCCGAAGGATCGGAAGCCGGAGGACTTCGGCATCCACGAACCCGTCGACCACACCGTCCTCGGGTTATTGAAGCACCCCTTCAAGCCCAGCTCCGCTGGCTTCGGCCAGAACCTGTCGACGCCACCGCCTTTGCCGGGAGCCTCGGCCGATAAATCCACCCCCACGGAAACTTGAAACTTGGAAGTCCCGCGGGGGGGGACTTGGATAAGGACGTCATGACGTCCCACCGAGAAGAAGAGAACGGCGGTTACCGCCTCGTCCAGATTCTGGCCGTGCTCATCGCCGCGGGAGCCTTTGCCGCCGCCTTCGCCATGAGCCGCAAGGGCGGGCTCGTCTACCTCGACTACGTGAAGGACCCCTTCGTCCGCGACGTCATGGTGGGCACTTGGGTCGGCATCCCGACCGCCCTCGCCGGAGCCGTTTGCGCTTACATCGGCGGACAAGACCGTGCCTGGGATTGGATTCGCATCGCCGCCACCGTGGCGCTCACGGCCAACTTGCTCGTCCCGGCCGCTTGGCTCATCATGGCGCTCATGAAGGCCGGCATCATCGGGTTCTGACCATGGCTGGCCCGATCATCATCGTCACCCGCGGTAGTCCACTCGCGCTGCAGCAGACCCGCGACGCCGCCGCCCGCCTCGAAGCCGCCTTGGGTCGCCCGACGGAAGTCCGCATCCTCACCACCACCGGCGACCGCCAAGCGGCTTGGTCCTTGGAGAAACAAGGCGGCAAAGGCCTCTTCACCGCCGAGCTCGAACAAGCCCTGCTCCGCGGCGAAGCCGATCTGGCCATCCATAGTTCGAAGGACCTGCCGACCGAAATGCCGGCAGGCCTCGCTATTGCGGCGTGCCTCCCGCGACAAGACGCGCGCGATGTGCTGGTCCGTCGGGCCGACGTGGCGACCCCCCAACGTATCGCCACCGGCAGCCCCCGGCGCCGCGCCCAAGGCGCCCTCACCTTCCCGCAGGCCCAGTGGACCGAACTCCGCGGCAACGTCGACACCCGCCTCAAGAAACTCGCCCATGGTGACGCGGACGCCTCGTACCTCGCCGCCTCCGGACTCAATCGCCTCGGCATCACCGAATGGCCGGGCTTGATCCTGGAACCCGTCGCGCTCGACCGGATGGTCCCCGCCGCCGGCCAAGGCGCCGTCGCCATCCAGAGCCGCAGCGCGGAAGTCGCGCAGTACGTCGCCGCCGGCTGCGCCCGGACGACCTTCTCCGTCAGCGTCGAACGGCTCTTCCTCGCCAAGCTCGGCGAAGGTTGCCACACCGCCTTCGCCTGCCACCATGCGAACCAACGCATCGCGCTTTTCCGCGCCGATTTCGGCCGGCGCGATTTCGACTTCGCGGTGACCGACCTCGCGGCCGCGTCGGACCTCGCCGATTCCATCCTCGCCCAAATCTTGCCCCGCTGACCATGTCCAAGCTCCCCTTACGCGACCGCCACGTCGTCCTCACCCGTCCGGAAGGCCGCGGCTCCGACTGGAAGGAGCACTTGATGGAAGCGGGGGCGTCCGTCGCCGAGCTCCCGCTCATCGAGATCTCCTTCGAACCCGATGCCATCGTCTTGACCGAAGTCCTCGACGGCATGGGCGAATACGACTGGCTCGTCTTCACCAGCCCCAACGGCGTGCGCGGCTTCTTCGACCGTTTCTTCGAACGCTTTGCGGATATCCGCTCCGTCGGCGGCGTGAAGATCGCGTGCGTCGGGCCAGCCACCGAGAAGGCCGTCCGTTCGTTTCACCTCGAGCCCGACATCACCGCCGCGCAGGCCGACGCCGTTTCCTTGGCCCGCAAGCTGATCGCCGACTTCAACGTCGAGAACCAGAAGATGCTCGTGGCCGCCGGCAACCTCAGCACGGCCGAACTCCCCCGCCTGCTCATGGAGGATGGCCTCGCCATCGTCGATGTCCTCAAGGTCTACTCGACCGAAGAAAAGCCCGTCACGGAATCCCCGGAAGCCGCGGAGTTCCGTGCGCGCGGCGCGGATGCCATCGTCTTCGCCAGCCCTTCGGCCGTCGAATCCTTCATGCACCAAGCCGCCTCGCTGCGACCGGCGGCTGGCGCCCGTCAGCCCAAGGCCATCGCCATCGGCGCGACGACCGCCGATGCCATGAAGCGTTCGGGCATTCCGCTGGCGGCCGTCGCGGCCGCTCCGACTGCGAAAGCCGTGCGTGATGCGGTCATCTCCGCGCTCCAATCATGATCGGCAACATCACCGTCAAGGTCTGCGGCATCACGCGGGCCGCCGATGCGGCGGTGGCGCTGGCGTTCGGGGCCGATTACCTCGGCGTGAACTGCTGGGCGGGGTCTCCTCGTCATGTCGCACCGGCCTTGCGGCCTGCTTTGTTGCGCGAGATTCCCGCGACGCAGCGCATCGCCGTGACCGTGAACGCGAGCGTCCCCGAAGCCCAGGCCTTGCTGGCGGAGGGCTTTACCATCGTCCAAGTCCATTTCAACCCCGGCACGTCGGATTGCGATCCCGCGGCCTTGTCGGCGGCACTGGGTCCGAACCGCCTCTGGCTGGCCCCTAAACTCGCCGATGGCGCCGCTTGGCCAACCGACCTGCTGAAATACTCCCACACCTGCCTCCATGATGCGCATGCCAAGGGTGCCTTCGGGGGGACGGGCAAGCAAGCCGACTGGACCCGCTTTCAAAGCCTCCAAACGGCCCATTCGGGGCATGTTTGGGTGCTGGCGGGGGGCTTGGGCCCCGCTAACGTTGCGAGTGCCGTCCAGGCCTCGGCACGCTTTTTAGACCTAAACAGCGGGGTAGAAATCAGCCCCGGGCTCAAATCTGCCGAAAAACTGGCCGAAGTCCGGAATGTCCTGCTCAAAAACGACCAATCGTAAGGTTGGCATCCGGCTAATCCCACTTGGCACGGGGGTTGCATAAGTGGACTTGCTCAACCGAACGCCTAACCCAACCTATACCAACACCACCATGAAGCTCGTCGTCGCCATCATCAAACCCTTCAAACTCGAGGAAGTGAAGGACGCCCTCGCCGAAATCGGCATCGAGGGCATGACCGTAACCGAAGTCAAAGGCTTCGGCCGCCAGAAGGGACACACGGAAATCTACCGTGGTTCCGAGTACACCGTCGACTTCCTGCCCAAGGTGAAGATCGAAGCCGCCGTGGCCGACGAACAGGTCGATAAGGCCATCGCCACCATTTCCAAGGCCGCCCACACCGGCAAGATCGGTGACGGTAAGATCTTCGTCATCGCCCTCGCCGACGTGGTCCGCATCCGCACCGGCGAGCGCGGTCCGGCTGCCATCTAATCACCAGGCCGACGTTGAACGCAAAAGGGCGGCTTCGGCCGCCCTTTCTGTTGGGATAGCGCGCCGGCCGTTTACTTCTGGACGGCGGCGGCCTTGGCGGCGGTGGCAGCTTCCGCCTTGGCCTTCAGCATACCAGGAGAATTCCACTTGATCACGTGGTAGGTCGCGGGCTGTTCCCCGGCATTGCGGATCGCATGGTCGATGTTGGCCGCTTGAAAGATCACGGAACCCGGACCCAACTTTACCCATTCACCGGCGACGAGGGCTTCGACGATGCCTTCCTTGACGATGAGGAGCTCTTCATCGGCATGGCGATGCGGCGGGTGGGCGGAGATGCCTTTGTTGAGGGTCGTGATGTGGCACTCGAGTTCGTCGAGCGTCGCCGTCGGGGCTTGGCAGACCTTACGCCACGCGCCGTTGGGGGATGACTTCACGACCATCTTCTCCCAATCAAAGGCCATCGAGCCCATCGGTGGCTTGGCGGGTTTGGCTTCCGGCGCGGCGGCGGCGATGAAGCCGGGCAAGCCGAGGCAGAGCGTGGCGGTCACGGCGACCAAGACGATATCACGACGAGTCAGGAGGGGCATGTTCCGACGCTAGTCGCTCATTTAGGCGGAGAAAGCGAAAAATCGCCCCACCCTCACACTTGCCCTCCCCGCCCGCAGCCACCTAATCTCATTCCATGCGTTGCCCCTCGCGAAGCCTCTCGCTCGCCCTCGTCGTCGCCCTCTTGGCCCTCGTTGGTTGCAAGCCGAAGGAAGACACCGCCTCCCAGATGGCCAAGGCCGGCATCCTCGTGATCAACAACAACGCCGAACCCTCGGGCCTCGACCCGCAGGAGGTCACCGGCCTCCTGGAATCCCGCATCGTCTCTTCCCTCTTCGAAGGCCTCGTGAACTACGATCCGGTCGATCTCCACCCCATTCCCGGCGTGGCGGAAAGCTGGAAGATGGCCCCGGATGGAAAGACCTGGACTTTCACGCTTCGGGCCAACGCCCGCTGGTCGAACGGCGACTCCGTGACGGCGCAGGACTTCCTGTTCAGTTTTCAACGCATGCTCTCGCCGAAGTTCGGGTCCGAATACGCGTCGATGCTGCACTGCGTGCGCGGAGCCAAGGGTTTCAACGAAGGCAAACTCCAGGACTTCAGCCAAGTCGGCTTCAAGGCCACCGATGCCCGCACGCTCGTCGTCGAGCTCGATAACGCGGTCCCTTACTTCCTGCAGCTGATCTGCCACCACAGTTGGTTGCCCGTGCACCCGCCCACGATCCTGAAGTTCGGGCGGATGGAGGAAAAGCATACGCTCTGGACGCGCCCAGGGAACCTCGTCGGGAACGGCGCCTTCACGCTGGAATCCTGGGAAGTCGCCCGCCGCATCATCGTACGCAAGAACCCGGGCTACTGGGATGCCGCCAACATCGCGCTGAACGGGGTGGAATTCCGCGCCATCACCGACCTCTTCGCCGAAGAACGCGCCTTCCGCGGCGGCGAGCTCCACATCACCGGCACCGTGCCGCCGTACAAGATCGTCCAGCTCCGCGAGCAGAAGGCCCCGTTCCTGCGGCTCGACCCTTACCTTTCCTGCGCGTTCATCCGCATCAATACCGACGTCAAAGGCAACGAGCCGGTCCGCAAGGCCTTGGCGGATGTCCGGGTCCGCCGCGCGCTGGGCATGTCCATCGACCGCAACCTCATCGCGGAGCGCGTTCTCCGGGCCGGTGAATCGCCGGCGCTCAACTTCACGCCGCCAGGCACCGGCGGCTTCAAGGCCCGCCCACAATGGAGCACCGACCTCAACGAAGCGCGCCGCTTGCTCGCCGAGGCGGGCTACCCGGGCGGCCAAGGGTTCCCGAAGCTGGAGTACCTCTTGAACACCTCCGAGGGCTCCCAGATGGCCGCGCAGGCCTACCAAGAGATGTGGCGCAAGCAACTCGGGGTGGACATCGAACTCCGCAACCTCGACTGGAAGGTCTACCTCAGCTCCCTGCACAAGGGCGACTACCAGATCGCGCGCTCGGCTTGGACCGGCGACTACAACGACCCCAACACGTTCCTGGAGATGTTCATCACGGGGAACGAACTCAACCAAACCAACTGGAGCGACCCCGAGTACGACCGCCTCATCGGGGCCGCCGCCCGCGAGATCGATCAGACCAAGCGCTACGAATACTTCCAGCAGGCCGAGCAACGCCTCATCGAAGGCGCCCCCATCATCCCCGTGGTCTTCAACAAGAATAAGTTTTTGATCCGCCCCGAAGTCCAAGGCTGGTACCCGACCCTGCTCGACCAGCACCCCCTCAACCGAGTGAAGCTGGTGCCGGCGAAAGGAGATTGAAGCCCGCCCCGGAGCCGACACACTCTTCGCAGATACTTTCAACACCCATGCGCCTCCCTGCCCTCGTCCTTGCCGCCCTGCTGACCCTCCCTGCCGGCAGCCTCCAGTCCCAAGGCTTCGATGAGCCGGCCAAGGTCCGCCTCGCCGACAACCCCTTCTCCAAACTCCGCGGGATCTCCTACTTCTTCATCGACGTCATCACCGTCGACCCGCGCCCCGAAGACGGCGACCTCCGCCAGGAAATCCGCGATGGCATCGAACTGGAAATGCGCCGCGCAGGCATCACCCCCAAGGAGTACAACGGCACGAATCCCGAAGCCTCGACCCCGCTCTTGACGGTGGAGATCCGCTTCGACCGCGGTCTCGGCCGCTACGCCGCCGATGTGACGCTCTTCATCCGCGACAACGCGACCATCGCCCGCAACCGCGAACCGGTCTTGGCCCAGACCTATGTCCAGACCAAGAAAGCCGTGGGCTCATCGGACACCACCTTGACCAAGGAAATCAAAGGGCGCTCCCGTGAGCTCGTCAGCGAGCTCATCGAGGGCATGAAGAAGGTCAAGTGAGCTTGGGCGCGCGTCTCCGCTGACTCTGCGGTGAATTCCGCAGAGACGGTCCGACCCGGCCGCCACCTGCTTCGGACCACCCGTTAACGCCAATACCGGCAACCTTTATGTCGCCCGAATCCCGCCTCCAGGAACTTGGTTTCACGCTCCCGACGCCGCCGCCCGCCGCCGGTGCCTACGTCCCGGCCGTGCGTACGGGCAACCTGCTCTACCTCGCCGGCACGCTGCCGATGAAGGACGGTAAAGTCGCCTCGCTCGGTAAAGTCGGCCGCGAGATCGACCTCGCCCAAGCCGCGGAAGCCGCGCGCCTCTGCACCCTCAATTCCCTCGCCAACGCGAAGGCCGCCCTCGGCTCGCTGGACAAGGTCGTCCGGGTCGTGATGGTCAACGGCTTCGTCAACGGAGTCGACGGCTTCAGCGATAGCCCCAAGGTGCTGAACGGCGCCTCGGAATTCCTGCTCCAGGTCTTCGGCGACGCCGGTAAGCACGCGCGCGCGGCCGTCTCCGTCAACGGCCTGCCTCTGGGCGTTTCGGTCGAGGTCCAGATGGTCCTCGAAGTCCGCGACTGAGCCGACTCAACCTTCGGAGACGCCGACGTTCGGGAACTCGATCTCGAAGGCCGTCCGGCCCGGCGGTGGCCCGCAATTGCCGATTTGGGCACAGGCGCGCTTCACGAGCTCGGCGACATGGGCGTCTTTCGGTCGATTGATCCAGGAGGCGAAACTCACGGTCCCACCGGCATCGACCTTGACGACCACGCCACAGGTGGCGGCCGAAGCCGCCCCGTCCGCGGCGATGATGTCGGCCCATGCCGACTTGAAGCGCGCGGTGACGGTGCCGGCGTAGATCTGCTGTTCGGTGGCGCTGCCGCCGTCGCCGCCGTTATTGCCGTCACCGTAGTTGCGGCCTTTCTTAATGCTCACGCTGCCGATGCTGCCCACGGAACCGTTGGGGCGACCCGTACCGCCCTTTTGCCGGCTCTGAAAGTCGCTGAAGGTCGTGCGAGTCGTGGATGAACCCGTGGTCGCGGTCTTGCTCGTCTTCGCGTTGTCGGTCTTCGCATGGGAGCGCTCGGCGTTAGCTTGCTGCGCCTGCGCCTCGCGGACCTCTTGTTTGATCTTCTCCACGTCGATGGGCTTGATCTTGACGACCTTGATGCCGCTCTGGGTGCCCGACTCATGACCACGCGCGACGCCCGCCTTCTCACCGACCAGGCCAGCCTTGCGGCCGGGGATGCCATCCAGGTTCACGAGCAACGGGTCGACCGCCTCGACGGGGTCGCCGGCGTGGCGTGAAGCATACCAGGAAGCGCCCACGAGCACGGCGACGATGCCGAGGTGGACCGCGACGGAACCGATGATGCCTTTGTTGCCTTCGGCCATCTCAGCGGATCTCCGAGTCGAGGGCGGCCTTCGTCAGCCCTTTGGCTTTGGCCAACGAAAGCACATCGATGACCTTCTGATAAGTCAGGCCGCCATCGCCACGCACGCGGACGATGGGCTGATCGGCTTCGGGAAGCGCCGCGATCTGGGCGAACTCCGCCTCCAATTGCTGGCGCGTGACCGCCCGATTGCCGATGCTCAGGGCGCCGTCCGCCGCGATGGTCACGAAACGGTACTGCACCTTGGAGTCGGCGGCCTTGCCGACGCCCTTATCGGACTTCGGCAGGTTGATGGCGGTGGTCTGCTCCAGCACCGGCGTGGCGATCATGAAGATGATCAGCAGCACGAAGCAGAGATCGAGCATCGGCGTGACGTTCAGCTCGCTGATGACGTGCAGACGGGACTGCTTGGAAAAAGAACGGGCCATGGTTACTGGGCGTCCTCCCAGCCCGGCAATTCCCCCGGCGTGGCGGGCTCAGCGGCGGCCATGGGCGCGGCGCTCGCAGGGGCGGAGACCACGGCGGCCTGGGCGGCGGCGCGGCGCAGAAGCTCGCGTTGCTGCTGTTGTTCGAAGTTCAGGCGGGCCTCGGCTTCGAGTTCGAGTTCCACGCGGTCGGCCAAGGTGCTGGCGAAATTCTCGAGCTCGGTGCTCATGATCTTCACCTGCGTCAGCAAGTAGTTGTAACCGAAGGTCGCCGGGATGGCGACGAGCAGGCCAAGGGTCGTGGTCACCAAGGCGCCGCAGACGCCGGGCGCGAGTTGCGCGATGCTGGCCTTTTCGGTCAAGGCGCCGAACGTCACCATGACGCCCCAGACCGTGCCCAACAGGCCGAGGAAAGGACCGCCCGAAACGAGCGAGCTCAAGATGACCATCTTGTCTTCGTACTTCACCATCGTGCGGGAGAGGCCACGCTGCAACGCGTTCTCGACGTGCCCCATGCAGAGCCGCACATCCGACTGGCGAACCAAGCGGCCCTTGTGGCGCTGCACGGCCGAGACGGCCTCGGCCACGAGGAATTCATACGGGCAGAGATTACCGCTGCCGGGAAAGTTGAGTGCGATGACCGAATGTTGATCGCGGAGGCGACGGTCGAAGCCGTGATTGCGACGACGGAGCTCCTGGACATCGGACCATTTCTGGATCATCGCACCCCAACCGATGAAGGAGCAGATGACAAGGACGGCGGCGACGGCCATACCGGCGCTGTCCATCTGACGGAAATACCAGAGAGCGCCCTTTTCGGCCTCGGCTGCCAAGACGACGGGAAGAACAGTGAAAAGCATCGCCTATTAGGCAATCCAGCGGGAGCAGGGCTTCAACCTGAAAAGGTTTGGAGCACGCTTGAAATACGCCCCGCACAAGGTCAGTCTGATCCTTGATGGCTCAACGCCCGTCCCAGTGCCAAGGCTGCACCCAGCCCTGTTCCACCTACTTCTCCCTCGTCTCGGGGGGCAAGGTGGAGTCGTTCGGCTGTTGCCAAGCCTGTCCGGTCGTGACCGCCCCGGTCGCCGGCGGCCTGCTCCCCTCCGTTGAGCTGGGTTTTAAGCTGACCGTCCCCAGCCCCTCCGGACGTGGCCGGTGCCCGTCTTGCGGGTTTCGCTGGCAGGACTTCGAACGCACCCACCGCATCGGTTGCCCCACCTGTTATCAAGCCCACACGGAGCAAGTTTTGGCGACCATTGCCCGCCTGCAGCCTGGCATGGCCCACCAAGGCCGCCGACCGCAGGCTTCGACGGCGGACCGCCTCGCCAAACTCGCCGCCTGCCAAGCCTTGCTCGCGGAAGCGGTCAAAGAGGAAGACTTTGAGTCCGCCGCCGCTCTCCGCGACCAGATCGCCGCCCTCGAAGCCGGCAAGGCCACCACTTAGGCCCAACCTTACGCGTTGCCCGCTCGGCGGGAAGCACCAGTGTGACGCGACATGAAGCCCACGGTTTTGCTGACGAACGACGACGGGATTGGCACCGCCTTTCTCCATGCTCTGGTGGCCGCCTGCCAAACCGAAGGCTTGCGGGTCATCGTCGCCGCCCCCTCGGGCGAGCGCAGCTGGATCGGCCGAGCCTTCAGCCGGCACCGCGAAGTCACCGTGACTAGCTACCCTGGCCTCGGTGAGGAGGCTTGGTCCATCGACGGCACCCCCTCGGACTGCGTGAACATCGCCCTCGGGCACCTGCTCAAGTCGAAGCCTGACGTGGTCCTTTCTGGCCTAAACATTGGCTTTAACGCCACGATGCCACTCTGCCTCAGCTCTGGAACCATAGCAGGCGCGACGGAAGGCACGGCGTGGGGCATCCCCGCAGTGGCCTGCTCGCTCGACCTCGAGCAAACCCTCTTCGAACGCGTTCACCGGACCTCTGCCGAATGCCCGGACGAACTCCGCCCGCACCTCGAGGCCGCCTGCCGCCATGCCGCGCGCTTCGCCAAGGCCTTGGTCGGACAACCCCACCGAGGTCTCGAAGTCCATAGCCTAAACTACCCAGCCGGCGTGACGGATACGACGCCCATGGAACGGGCCAGCCCTGCCTTGGTCCGCCATGGCTCACTCTTTCAGCCTTCGGCGCAGGGCTACCGCTTTGCTTGGAACGATGGGCAGCCCATCAGCGCCGACGAAACAAGCGACCTCGCCGTTTTGGAGCGAGGTCGGATCAGCCACACCTTCTACGACTTCAGCCAAGTCGGCCGAATCTAAGCGGGAGCCTCAGTGACCGTGGTCATCGGCCTGCCCTGCGCCCGCGAGGACGACCGGCAGCATGAGCACGATGCCTGCGATTCCACCGACGGACCAAGCCTTGGTGAGCCCGTGGTGCGTGAGGAATGGCTCGAAAGCGATGAAGGTCGCCAGCGCCCAAGCACCCAGGTGGGCGACGAAGACCAGGAGGCCGTTCTTTCCGGCTTCATTGACGCGACGCTGCAGGGCGATGGAAAGGAAACCGGCAAAGAAGATGGCCGAAATGATCAGGAGGAAAACGGCGAAAGGGCTCCAGAGCGCTTCAGCCTCATGTTTGATCTTGTCGTGCTCCTTGGCGGCGGCGGCCAATCCAACCTGCTTGGCTTCAGCCAGGGAGGCCTTTTCATCGAAAACCTTGCCCTTGGCGGCGGTCTTGGCCTTGGCGAAGGCCTGATCCTGGGCCTTCTGGGCGATGGCCTTCTCTTCGGCATGGATGGCCCCCTGCGGCAGGGAATGGGTCATATAACCGAAGCTCAGCCAGGAGAGGCCCGAGAAGACGACGGTCAGGAAGACAAGGTTCACCAGGAAGCCGACGCGGCTCAGGGGCTTGGTAAGGTCCAGCGAGAAGGTCATAGGAAGGAGGCGGCAACCTAGGGGAGCGGGCCAAGCGTGCAAATCCAAACTTGGAAAGCCGCCCCACTGCCTCCTGATTAGGCGGCAGCATGGCCTCAGACCTTCCCGAAACCGTCCTTTTTGACCTCGATGGAACCCTCGTCGACAACTTCGAGGCCATCCACCGGTGCTACGACGACGTCATGTCCATGATGGGCCTGCCCGGCGTCACCCTGGAGCAAATCCGCCGGGCCGTCGGCGGCTCCGTCAACGTGACGGTGGTCAAGCTGGCCGGCGAAGCCAATGCCCCGACCGCCACCCGCCTCTTCCGCGAACACTTCCCTTCCGTGATGTACCATGGCCTGCGCGTCTATCCGGGTTGCGCAGAAATCCTCCTAGCCCTGCGGGCGCGCGGCGTCCGGACGGCCGTCTACACGAACAAGGACGAGGAGAATTCGAAGAAGATCATGGCCCACCTCGGGCTGGCCCACCTCTTCGACGGCATCTTCGGGACGAACGTCCATCCTTGGCGCAAGCCGCAGAAGGAGTTCAGCCACTATGTCTTGAGCACGCTGAAGTCCGACCCGCGCCGCACCGTGATGGTCGGCGATTCCCCGTTCGACATCGAGACCGCCCGCAACGGACAGCTCGCCGCGATCCACTGCGTGACGACGGGCAGCCACACCGCCGAGGAACTCGCGCCCTACCGCCCCGACACCGTCCACGCCGGTCTCGCCGAACTGCAGAGGGATATCTTCAGTCTGTAAGGGATTGCTTCGGCCGAGCACGGGCGGAATGATGCCGCCACGCATGTCACCTCCGCGCGAAGATCCCCGCGGGCCCGAAATCAAGCTTTCGGGCGTGGTGGAGCGCATCCTGTGGTTGGATGAGGAAACCCACTTCACGATCGCGGAGCTGAGCCCGGAGGCCGGCGACAAGACCATCGTGCTCGGCAACATGACGGGGCTGCAATGCGGCGAAACGGTCGACCTCGTGGGCTTTTGGGAACGTCACCCCCAACACGGCCCGCAGTTGCGCGTCAAAAGCTTCACCTCGCGGTTGCCCTCTTCGGTCCACGGGATCCGCAAATACCTCGGCAGCGGCCTCATCAAAGGCATCGGCAAGACCTACGCCGACAAGATCGTCGCCAAGTTCGGGGTGCGCACGTTCGACATCATCTCCAATCAGTCCGCGCGCCTGCGCGAAGTCGACGGCATCGGACCCGGCCGCGCGAAATCCATCAAGGCCGCGTGGGAAGACCAGAAGGCGCTCCGCGAGGTCATGGTCTTCCTGCAGACCTACGGCGTCACGAACGCCCTCTGCCTCCGCATCGTGAAGGCCTACGGCCAAGACGCGAAGAAAGTGCTCACCACCGAACCTTACCGCGTCTGCCGGGAGGTCGAAGGCGTCGGCTTCAAGACGGCGGACAAGATCGCCCGCAACCTCGGCCTGCCCACCGCGGGCCCGCAACGCGTCGACGCGGGCATCCTGCATAGCCTCGAGGAACTCGAGGGCGAAGGCCATAGCGCCTACCCCGAAGAAGGCTTGCTCGAGAAGTCGACCGAACTGCTCGAAGTCGACCGCGCCATCGTGCAGGACCGGATGAAGGTCCTGATGAAGGAAAACGCCGTCGGCATGCTCGACACCAAGGGCGTCCGGTTGCTGCAGCTCCGTCCGCAGGAAAACGCCGAGCGTTCCATCGCCACGTCCATCCGTCGGCTCCGGGCGACGCCGAGCAGCCTGCCCGCCATCCACGCCGAGAAGGCGGTGGCCTGGGCCCAGGAACGCGCCGGCTTCGGTTTCTCGGAAGCGCAATCCGCGGCGGTCATGATGGCCCTCTGCAGCAAGGTCGGCGTACTCACCGGCGGGCCGGGCACGGGTAAGACGACGATCCTGAAGGCGCTGTGCGACATCCTGGTCGCCAAGCGCGTCCGCGTGTTGCTCGGCGCCCCGACGGGCCGCGCCGCCAAACGCATGCAGGAGGCCACGCGCGTCCAAGCTTCGACCATCCACCGGCTGCTGAAGTTCGATCCCGCCGCCGGGGGCTTCACGGCCAACGCGGAAAACCCGCTCTCGGCCGACTTCGTCATCGTCGATGAGTCGAGCATGCTGGACACCAAGCTCGCCGCGGCGTTGCTTCGCGCCATCCCCGGCACGGCCCACCTCCTGCTCGTCGGTGACGTGAACCAGCTGCCGTCCGTCGGCGCCGGCAACGTCCTCGGCGACCTCATCGAATCCGGTGCCGCCGAAGTCACCCGCCTCGACACGGTCTTCCGCCAAGGCGCCCGTTCGGGCATCGTCACCGTCGCGCACGGCATCCTGCACGCGGACACCACCCCGCCGCCCCTCGTCGAGGACCCGACCAAACTCGATTTCACGCAGGACATCCACTTCGTCCGAGCCGACGACCCCGAGGCCTGCGTGCGCATGGTCACGCGGCTCTGCTGTGAGATCCTCCCGAAGGCCCTGCGTTTCGACCCGTTGCGCGACATCCAGGTGCTTGCGCCGATGCACAAGGGCACCGGCGGCATCCAAGCCTTCAACACCGCGCTCCAGGAGAAACTTCGCGGAGCCGGCGCCCGTCCCGGCCGCATCACGATCGGCGACAAGGTCATCCAGACGCGCAACAACTACGACAAACTGGTCTTCAACGGCGACTTCGGGGTGGTCCTCGACGTGCAGGCCGAGAGCGGCGACCTGCTCATCGACTTCGACGGCACCCGGATCGAACTCGAACGCAGCGAACAGGGCGACCTCCACCTGGCCTACGCGGTGAGCATCCACAAGTCGCAGGGCTCCGAATTCCCCGCCGTGGTGGTGCCCTTGCTCCGCCAGCACAGCATCATGCTGGCCCGCAACCTCGTCTACACCGCGGTGACGCGCGGCCGCAAACAGGTCATCCTCGTGGGCGACCCGACCGCCTACGCCATGGCGGTGCGCAACGCGTCGGACTCCCGACGCATCACCGGCCTCTTGCCTCGCCTCAAGGACGAGGCCTGATCAGACGCGGACGCGCAGCGTCCCGCGGGTGACGCCCAATTGGTTCAGGACCTTGAGGTCGTTCCAAAGCTCCGTGCCCGTGATCTGCCCGCCCAGGAGGGCTTGATAACGCTCCAAGGTGCGGGTGACGGTGGCGGCGTCTTCGTCGACGAATTCGATGCGGAAACGGCGCACGCCCAAAGCGAGCAGCTCCGTCGCGTATTCGGCCCCGGTCTGGGCGCGCGAGTTATACAGGGTGTTGCGGCAACCGGCATCGGCTTTGAGGATGTGCTCGGCGCCGACGCGGTCGCGCAACTTCACGCGATGCTGCTCGCAGGGGCGGCCGCAATCGCGGTAATCCTTCCCCTTCGAGAGGAAGGTACAGAACACGCAGTGCTCCATATGGAACATCGGCATGTGCTGGTGCAGGGTGACCTCGAACCAGGCCGGCGGGGCCGATTTGAGCAGCGCGGTCAGCTGGGCGGAGTCCAGGTCGTATGATGCGGTGACCCCTTCGAGGCCGTGATGCTTCACGAGCCATTCCGCCGCGAGCCCGTTGGCGACGTTCATCGAGAAATCCGCCCGCCGACGGCGCCCCGCGAACGCCCACAGGTCGTCGTGGTTGCGCACGAGGTAACCATCGGCGGCGCAGGAGAGGACGATCTCGGTGATGCGGTCCTCGCCCTGCTTGTGGACGCGCGGCCCCATGGCCCAGAACTCCACCTTACGGCCGGCTTCCTGTTCGTAGGCGCGCACGCGCGCGACGGCGGCGCGGAACTTCTTCGGGTCTTCGAATTCGGCGTAGATCACGCGCGCGCCCCACGCCAAGGCGGGTTCGAGCTGTTCGGGCTCCCGGATGACCGTGATGATCTCAGGCTTCGGCAAGGTCGCCGGGACGACTTCAGCGGGCACGTGCCAAGCCGCGTCATCCTGGGGCAGCAAGGTCCACGCGGGCGGCTCCTGGCGGAGTTCGGTGAGACGCTCGGAGAGCTCGCGTCGGAGGCGGTTGAGTTCGCTGACCGGGACGATGAGCGCACCTTCGAGGTCCGCCTGCACTTCACCGACTTCGTACCCCGTATCGCCGAGACGGCCGAGCTGGTCGCGCAAGGTGGCCACGTCCAGCGGACGCTTCTCCGCTTGGGCGCAAGGCATGGCGGAATCGGCGGCGACGACATGCCCTTCGCCGTCGTTGAATTCGACGCGCAGCGGCTGGCCAAGTCGACCGATGACCTTGACCGAAATCGGCCGGCGGTAATTGGGCCGCTCGCGGTCCCACGAATCATGGAGGCGCTTGTCGAGTTCCTGGTCCTTCGTCTTCCAGAGCAGCGCGCCGGGAGCGACCTGCGACCAGTCCACATCGGCGCGACCGAAGCGGACAAACGTCAGGCCACCGCGGGCCGGCTCGAGGCCGTGCACAAAGCCACCCTGCTCGCGTTCGGCCGGCTTGCCTTGGTCGAAGACCACGCCGTCGCCGGGCTTCAGCGGGCCTTCCAGGCGCATCGTGACGCCGTTGCTGGCGACGTCGATGACCGTGCCGAGCAAGGCGCCACGCTTCTTGCCGAAGCGGGCGTGCACGAGGCGCTGGTTGTCGATGCCCCGCAGCCAACCGGTATGGAGGCCGCGCGAGAAAGTCATCTGCATCGCGTAGTCCTCTTCGCGGCGGACCTGTTGGGCGGCCTGATCGGCGTTGCCCCCCTTTTGGAAGGCATCCCAAGCGGCATCCACGGCCCGACGGTAGGCCTTGGTGATGGCGGCGACGTATTCCGGGGACTTCAGACGGCCCTCGATCTTCAAGGACTTCACCCCGGCACGGATCAAATCGGGCACCACTTCGATGCCTGCCAGATCTTGAGGCGACAACAGGTAGGCCTTGTCGCCGAGGGGGCGGATGACGCCGTCGACGACGAGTTCGTAAGGCAAGCGGCAGGCTTGGGCGCACTCCCCGCGGTTGGCGGAGCGACCCCCGAGCGATTCGCTGGTCAGGCACTGGCCCGAATACGCCACGCACAAAGCCCCATGGACAAAGACCTCGAGGTCGAGCGGGGCGCCCTTCGCGCCTTGCTCGACCTGCAGCTTCTCCATCTCAGGAATGGACACCTCGCGGCCCAGCACCGCGAGCGATGCGCCCAGCTCTTTGGCGTAATCGACCCCCGCGGCGCTGGTCACCGTCATCTGCGTCGAGGCATGGATCGGGAAGTCCGGGGAGATCCGACGAATCAGGCGACAGATGCCCGCGTCTTGGACGATGGCGGCATCGACCCCGGAGGCGATGATCGTACGCAGCACGCGGGTGGCCTCGGCGAGCTCCTCGGGAAAAATCAACGTGTTGAAAGTCACGTACCCCTTCACCCCACGGCCATGCAGGTAAGCCATGAGGCTCGGCAGGTCGGCTTCTTCGAAATTGTGGGCCCGGACGCGGGCGTTGAAGCGACCCACACCGAAGAAGATGGCGTCCGCCCCGTTCTCGACCGCGGCCTTGGCGCAATCCCATTCCCCGGCAGGCGAGAGCACTTCGGGCTTACGGAGGACGGACTGGAGGGAGACGGCGGGCACAGCCTGACAATGAAGCGGTCCAGCCCAGCAGGGGAAGCGAGAAAGCGGTCCAGGGAGGCCGTTTAGCCAACCGACCTGCTTCCATGGTTGCCCCAAGGCCATCCGACCCTTTCATTGCCTCCATGGCCGACAAGCTCGAAGAAATCTTCCGGATGCAGGAAACGCTGAATAAGCGCATCGGCGTCGAAACCGCCGGGATGTCCGAAGAAGAGAAGATCAAATGGACCCTCAACTACCTCCGCGCGATGCAGCAGGAGATGGCTGAGCTCACCGACTCCGTGCCCTGGAAGTGGTGGGCCAAGTACCAGAAGTTCGACGAGCAGAACGCCCGCGTCGAAGTCATCGACCTCTTCCACTTCCTCATCTCGATCGCCCAGGTCCTCGGCATGTCCGCCGACGACGTCTACCAGGCCTACCTCAAGAAGAACGCCGTGAACCACCAGCGGCAGGACACCGGCTACGTCCAGAAGGACGAAAACGACTCCCGCCATATCTGAGCCCACCCCATGCGTCACCCCATCGCCCGCCGCTCCGGCTTCACCCTCATCGAACTGCTGNNTCTAAGCTTACCCCGCCCCCATGACGACCCGCACCCCCGCCCGCCGAGGCTTCACGCTCATCGAGCTCCTGCTCGTGATCGCGATCATCGCCATCCTCGCCTCCCTCACCTTCTCCCTCTTCAAGGCCGCCAAGAACGGCAACAACAAGGCCACCGCCAAGGGCGAAATCACGGCCCTCTCCACGGCCTGTGAAATGTACAAGAAGATGTACGGCGACTACCCTTGCCGCGGCACGGGTGGCCTCGCGGGCGGCGACGATCCCGGCTTCCGCAAGGACCTCTTCGACCAGCTGGTGGGCCGCAAACGCCTCGTCAGCACGGCCCTCAGCGGCGGCGGCAGCTCCGTCGCGCTCCGGAACTTCAACGACGCCACCCTCCCGGGTGGCTCGAACCGCAAGATGAAGCCCTTCCTCAGCGTCGGGGCGGTCACCTCCAACGACGACAAGTCCCTCGGACTCAACGACTGGTCCGGCGGGGCCGCGGCGGCCTTTGAATTCCGCGATCCATGGGGTAATCCGTACGACTACCGTTACCGCATCCTCCCCAGTTCCTCGACGGCGATCCAGAATCCGACGACGGGCATCTTTGCCGACCCCTTCAAGTTCTGGCTCTCCCCGGGCTTCCTGATCGTCAGCTGCGGTGCGAACTACATCGAACCGACGAATCCCGACGATGCGCCCAGCTTTGGCGACTACTGGGATGATTCCGGATCCAACCCGATGTCCAAGACCGGCATGGTGCCGTCGACTTACGGCGACGAGTCCAACGAAGCCGGCCCGTTCCGCTCGGACAACATCACCAGCTGGACGAACTAAGCCGGCGGGCCGTCCGGTTGCGGACGGATCCAGCGGACCAGACCTGCGCACAGCAGCCACGCCAACGCGGCCGTGGCCAAGGTGTGCGAGAGGAAGTGTTCGCCCCGCGCGATCTGGTAGAGCCCCATCCAGCACCCGAGCCCGAGGCCGAGCCAGAGGCCCCAGTTGCGGCGGGCGCGCGGCCAGCACCAGTAGAGACCGAGCAAGGCAAAGCCCCCGCTCGCATGCCCGGCAGGAAACGCGTTGCTCGGGTATCCGTTCGGCTTCGGCTCAAAAAGCAGGAGGTGCTCCCAAGTTCCCCCGTACAGGTTCAGCGCCAGCGGCGTCGCCATCTGACTGACGGCCCGGAGCTGGGTCGCCACGATCGAAACCGTCGCCAGGCACAGCAAGGTGAACCAAAAAAGCCGTGAGACGCGGCCGGTGAAGGTTGCCCACAGCGCCCGCACCAACGTTACCACCGCGAAGAGGATGAGCACCGCCTTGGGGCCATCGTAGGCCAACCATTTTCCCCACCGGTTGTCATGCGGGATCAGCCAGGCCTTACCGTCCCAGAAAAGAGCTTGGAACCATAGGTCGACCGACTCCCCACCGAGACCCGGCACGCCGAAGAAGACCACCACCGCCACGAGGGCGAGGCTCGGCCAAAGGAGCGACGGGCGCTCAGCGCTGGGGATTGGCGAGGCCACCTTGGTTGAAGAGCTGATCGGTACCCTGATAGAATTCGATCGTCTGCTGCAGGGCATCCTCATCACCCGGCGCCGGCACGCGCGGAGCCAGCGCCCCCGTGGCGAGATCGGCCTGGTACTGGGTGGCGTTCCGCACCGGCTTCAGGACCGTCAACAGGCCATCGCCGCGGAGCATCGCCACCTTCTGGTAATTGCTGATGAAGGCCCGCGGTTGGTAGCCCGGCTGCAGGACATCGGTCCCCACGAAGCGCGACGTGTAGGGAAGGTTGAGCAGACCGAGCACCGTCGGCGCCATGTCGATCTGGCTCATCATCGGATCAAAACGACGGGCCTGAACATTGCCGGGGGACCAGATGAAAAGGGGGATTTCATATTTACGGACCTCCAACTCACGCTTACCGGCCACCGAAGCGCAGTGATCCGAGACGATCACGAAAACAGTGTCCTTGAACCAGGGCTTGGCGGCGGCCGCCTTCAGGAAGGCACCGATGGCGTAGTCCGTGTAAGCCACCCCGCCCTCGCGGTTGACGAGCTTGGGGTCGATCTTGCCGGCTGGCCAGGTGTACGGACGATGGTTGGAGGTCGACATCACGAAGTGATGGAAAGGCTTGCCCGCGGCGTGCGCCTTATCGGCTTCTTCCAGGGACCAAGCGAACGAGTCTTCGTCGCACGCCCCCCAGGCGTTGGCGAAAGTCGGCTGCTTGCCGGCCGCCACCTGGCGCGGCAGATCGACGAGACGATAGCCATTCGCCCCGAAGAAGTAATTCATGTTATCGAAGAACCCATCGCCGCCGTAGATGAAGGCGGTCTCGTAGCCGGCCTGCTTCAGGACCGAACCCAGCGTGCACAGGTCTTCGCAACCCTTGCGGCGCAGCACGGACTGCCCCGGAATGGGCGGGATGGAAAGCGCCAGCGCCTCCATGCCGCGCACGGTGCGCGTGCCCCCGGCGTAGCAATTCCGGAACCAGAGCGATTCTTTGGCGATGGCATCGAGGTTGGGCGTCAAGTTCTTGGCCGCGTACGCCGGGTCGCCGTAGCAACCGAGGAACTCGGCGCTCAGGCTCTCGATGGTGATTTGGATGACGTTCAAGCGACGGGCGGGGCCCGCCGGCTTGACCACACGCGTGATGCCCTCGGGCTTATCCGCCTGGAGGTGCTTGGACAGGCCGGCGATCGGGTCGGACTTGGCCGAAGGATAGAAGCGTTTCCATTCCAACTGGTTCGCCCAGAACGCGGCCAAGAAGGCGTATTCGCCGTTTTTGGACAGCTCGGTGTCGTAGCTGTTGGCGAAATTCGGCTGGGGGTCGCCCATGTGGCGGAAACCCGCGACCAGGCGTTCGCCCACGCCCGTATGGACGGTTGACGCCGCTTTGAGGTCATGGCGGCCCACGGCGTAAGCATAGACCAAGACGAGGAGCATGGGCGTCCCCAACCAAGCCAACGTCCGCCAGCGGGGCGTGGCATCGTCGCCGGCCCCTTCCGCCCACAACTGCATGCAGCCCAAGCGGCGCCAGATGAAATAGAAACCCGCGGCGACGAAGAGCACCGCCGCAACGATGAGCGGGAGGTTGTAGGACTCCTTGATGTTCTTCACCACCTCGGTCGTGTAGATCAGGTAATCGACGGCGATGAAGTTGAAGCGCACGCCGAACTCCTCCCAGAAAAGGATTTCGGAAACCTTCCAGAAAGTGAACAAGAAGGCGCCGAAGCCCCAAGCCGGGAGGAGCACCCAACGGCGCCAGAAAGCGCCACCGATGAGGCTCATGCCGGCGAACGGCAGCGTGAGGAACCATGCCATCAGCAGGTCGAAAAGGAAACCGATGAACAACGAGGCAAAGGTCGGCAGACCCCAGGAGACCTCGCCGGCCGAGGCCAGCAAGAAGCCGAGGCGCAGCAACGTGCCGAGCGCGAGGTAGGTTAAGGCCAGCAGCCAGGTGCCACCTTGACGCGTCCGGAAGTTCCGAAGAAGCAATGCTTTCACGCCGGGAAGATGCCCGCAAACCCCGGTAGGGGGCGAGCCTATTTGGCGGGCGGCCCAACCGTTGGACGGTTACTTTTCCGGCACCTCATCGACACCGGAGCCACCCCAGGGATGGCAACGGCCCAGGCGCTTGAGCCCCAACCAAACTCCCTTGAAGAATCCAAAGCGCTCCAAACTCGTGCCCATATAGCAAGAGCACGTGGGATAGAACCGACAACCCGAGCCGGGAATCAGGTGCAGCGGCTTGGAGAGGAACTTTTTGTAGAAGGCAACCGCGCCCAAGGCGCACCGGGCCAACCACGATGGGGGCGATCCGCTCATTCGGCCTGTTTGGAGGCCTTCGCCACGGCACCGGCGACGGCGACGGCATAGATCCGTCGCAAGTCCTTGAGCGGCTTACGCAACAGGCTCGGACGGGCGATGAGGACGACCTCCCATCCCGCTGGCAAGGCCTCCGGGTCGGTCCGAAAGAGCTCGCGCGCCAGGCGCTTGGCGCGATTCCGGTTCACCGCCAACGGAATGGCCTTTTTGGCCACCACCACGGCGAAGCGAGCTGGTTCGACTTCGGCCCCCGCCTCGGCGGGCCCGACATTCAAAAGAAAAGGCCCGCAGTCTAGCCGCGAGCCTTGGGAGCGGAGGCGTTGGAAATCGGCCGAGGCACGAATCCGACGTTCCCGCGGAAGACGCATGCGCTTACTTCCAGGAAGCCGTGCCGAGGCGCTTGCGGCCGAGCTTACGACGAGCGGCAATGACCTTACGACCGCCCTTGGTCTTCGAGCGGGCGAGGAAACCGCACTTGCGGGCGCGGGAGATCTTAGAAGGGCGGTAGGTGGGTTGCATGGCGTTTGAAGGGGATAGCCAAGGACACCCCGCCCAGCCTGTCAAGCCCCACGCTTCCCGGCTTGGCAGGAAGCCTTAGGGGTGGAAAGATGGGGGGAATGAGCCCCGAAGAAGGAAAGAAGCGCCCCCCACCCAAGCGCGCCTACCTGAATCAGGAGTTCATGGCCAGCCCACAGGCCCGGACCATCCGGGTCATGACGGAGCTCACCGAGCCCCACCTCCGGTTCAAGAAATACAACGTCCGCAACACCGTGGTCATGTTCGGGTCGGCCCGCACCCTCCCCCTTGAGCAGGCCCGCGCCCAATACGACGAGGTCAAGGCGCTCATCGCGCGCGGCGAGTGTTCAGGCGCCGAATGCTCCGCCCGGTTGCGCATCGCGGAAATGAACCTGCGCAGCGCCCCTTACTACGAAGCCTGCCGCGAACTCGCCTACGAAATGACCAAGTGGTCGCTCTCGCTGCCGGAGTGGCAACGCTTCTTGGTCTGCTCGGGCGGCGGCCCGGGCATCATGGAGGCCGCCAACCGCGGCGCCTTCGAAGCCGGTGGCCGATCGGTCGGCTTGGGCATCGCCCTGCCCTTCGAACAAAGCCACAACCCCTACATCACCCCGGAGCTCGACCTCGAATTCCATTATTTCTTCGTCCGGAAATATTGGTTCCTCTACCTCGCCAAGGCGATGGTCGCCTTCCCGGGCGGCTTCGGGACTTTCGACGAGCTCTTCGAAATGATGACGCTCATCCAGACGGGCAAAACGAAGAAGCACCTCCCCGTCCTGCTCTTCGGTTCCGAGTTCTGGAAGAAGCTCCTCAACTTCGAAGTCTTCCACGAGTGGGGCATGGTCTCGCCGGAAGACCGCGACCTCTACGTGCACGTGGACTCGGTGCAGGAAGCGCGCGACACGCTCATCAGCATCATCACCGAAAAGTACCTGAAGGATGGCCACGAGCCCAATGACTGACGGGGTGCTGGTCGCTTGGACGACCTTGCCCAGCAAAGCGGAAGCCGACACCTTGGCCGCAGGCGCCGTGGCGGCACGCCTCGCGGCCTGCGCCCAGGTCGAGGGCCCCCTCCGTTCCCACTTCATCTGGGAAGGCGTCGCCCAAGCCGATGAGGAATACCGTCTCACCTTCAAACTCGCTGCCGCCCAGGAAGCCGCCTTACGCGCCTGGGTGCACAGCCGGCATCCCTACGCGGTACCCCAATGGCTGGCGGCCCCGGCCTCGCACGTCAGCCCCGCCTACCAAGCCTGGATCCTGGGCATTCGCTGAACCCTCATGACGACCCAAACCCTCGAAGCCCTGCTCTACTTCCTTCTCGGGCTCGGCCTGCTCGGGGCGTGGACTTACGAGTACCTCAAGCGCCGACGGACGAACGGCCCCGAAAGCTTTTGGCCCGGCACCTCGAGCGCCCCCTGGCAGGCCTCGCTGCTCATCGCCGCGGTGATGATTCTGATCACCATCGCCGAAACCGCGGTCGAACACCGCTTTGGCGTGACCAGCCAACAGTCGAAAATCGCTCCCACCTTCCTGCTCGCGATGCTCGGCGCGTCGGTCATCGAAGAAGCCGTCTTCCGCGGCTTCACCGCCCCGAGTTATTTTGGTGGGCGCAAACTCCTCGCGCTCATCCTCGTCGGCTCCCTCGTTTTCAGCGCCATCCATGGCTTCGATCTCCAAAGCACCCAAGGTCGCATCAGCGCGATCTTTTCCTTCCTGACCTCCATTTGGCTCTACTTGGCGCGGTTCAATCCGCTGAATCCGGACCGTTCGCTCATCCCTTGTTTTACGGGACATGCCGTGCGTAATCTGGCGGTGTTCGGAATTAAATGGGCACAAGGCTTCATAAACTGGAACTAGCCAAGCTTCCTCCGCAAAACCGTTGCAACAGACAGCGGTTTGGGGTGTCTTAAATGCACCCCCATGAATACTCCCGAAAGCAACAACCGACGTGAATTCCTGAAGCTCGGCGCCCTCGCCGGCCTGAGCTTTGGCCTTGGTGCGATTCCAACCGCCGAGGCGGCACCGGACCCCAAGAATCTGAAGCTCCAGGGGCCCGATGAAATTGGCGTGACCCGTCCGCGCCCGGCCGGGAACAAGCCGGTGTGGGATCTCCAGACCAAGCCGCTGCAGAAGGTCCGCTGCGCATTCATCGGCCTCTCCCGCGGCTCCACCCACCTGAACTCCGCGCTGAACATCGACTTCGCCGAAGTCGTCGCCGTCTGCGACATCAACCAGAACCGCGCGAAGAGCGCCGCCGCCAAGGTCAAGGCCGCGACCGGCAAGGAACCCGCCATCTACATGGAGAACGAAGACTCCTGGGAACAGATGGTGGCCCGCGACGACATCGACGTCGTCTACATCTCCACCCCCTGGGAGTGGCACGTGCCGATGGCCGTCAAGTCCATGGAATGCGGCAAGCACGCCTACATCGAAGTCTCCGCCGCCGTCTCCGTCGACGAATGCTGGAAGCTGGTCGATACCTCCGAGAAGACGCAGCGCCATTGCGCGATCATCGAGAACTGCTGCTATGGCGACGAAGAACTCTTCGTGCTCAACATGGCCCGCCAAGGCTTCTTCGGCGAACTCAAGCATGCCGAGTGCGCCTACATCCACGACCTTTCGCAGAACGTCCTCTGGCAACTCGGCAGCGAAGGCGGCTGGCGCCGCAACTACCACACGTTCATGGATGGCAACCTCTACCCCACCCACGGCCTCGGCCCGGTGGCGCAGTACATGAACATCGGCCGCGGCGACGCGTTCAAGTTCGTGGTCTCGGTCTCCTCGCCCGAGTACAACCTCACCAAATTCCGCGACGCCAAGAACCCGAACAAGGGCAAGCACAAGGACGAGAAGTACGTCTGCGGCGACATGAACACGTCGATCATCAAGACGCAGCTGGGCCGGACCATCATGATCCAGCACGACGTGGTCAGCCCGCGCCCCTACTCCCGCATCAACGCGCTCTGCGGCACGGAAGCGACCTTCTTCGGTTACCCGGGCCGGCTCGCCGTCGACGCCGCCAACCCGCACCCTTCCGTCAAGGGCATGAAGCTCAACTCCCACAGTTGGCTCCAGGATGAAAAGCTCGCGGCCTTCATGAAGGCCAACGCCCACCCGCTCATCAAGAAGGTCGGGGAATCCGCGAAGAAGGTCGGGGGCCACGGCGGCATGGACCACGTGATGAACTACCGCATGCTCGATTGCCTGCGCCAAGGCATCA
This sequence comes from Opitutia bacterium UBA957, assembly GCA_002293065.1. Taxonomy (GTDB): domain Bacteria; phylum Verrucomicrobiota; class Verrucomicrobiia; order Opitutales; family UBA953; genus UBA953. Next base: position 43,241 of record DBCN01000118.1, on the reverse strand, counting down.
CCCCGGACATGACCGTCTACGATGCGGCCGATTGGTCCGCGATCCTCGAGATCTCCGTCCGCTCCGTGAAGGATGGCTCGATGCCGATCCAGTGCCCCGACTTCACCCGCGGCGGCTGGAAGACCATCAAGCCCCTCGGTATCGTCTCCTAAGCGAGACCCAGCACTCCGCTCCAGACCCGGCCAAGCGGCCGGGTCTTTTGTTTCGCGAGGAAGCTCTTGGCGTAAGCGGTCTTGCCTGCCCACCCACGGCGGCAAAGACTGCGGCATGGGCTCTCCTGCCGACCTCGCGTCCTGGACCGCCGGCTTCATCACCCGCTCGGGCGAAGAGACCGAACGGGCCGCCGAGGCGTTTGCCGCCCTCTTGCCCCCCGACACGGTGCTCACCCTCGAAGGCGACCTCGGGACAGGCAAGACGACCTTCGTCCGCGGCCTGGTGCGCGGCCTAGGCGTCACCGGCGACATCACCAGCCCTTCCTTCGCCTTGCTCAACGTCCACGAGGGTCGCCGGCAGGTCTTCCATGTCGACGCCTACCGCCTGCAGGCGGGCGCCGGTCTGGATGACCTCATGATCTGGGACGTGGCCCGGTCGCCATGGAATGTGCTGGTGGAATGGCCCGAACGCGTGGCCACCCACCTCCCCCGCGGGCTCTGGAAACTGAAAGCCTCCATCCTTGCGGATGGAGGCCATCGTTACGACCTGACGCTGCCGGGCTGACCCGACGGCTTACGAGTTCCGCTTGCGCTCGTTCTCCGTCAGCCAGCGCTTGCGCATGCGGATGAAGTTCGGCGTGATTTCCACGAGCTCGTCGGACTCGATGTACTCGAGGCAAGCTTCGAGGGACATCTGGCGCATCGGCTTGATCTTGGCCGCGTCGTCGGAACCGGAAGCGCGCACGTTGGAGAGCTTCTTGTTGATGACGAGGTTGATCTCGAGGTCGTTGTCCTTGCAATGCTCGCCCACGACCTGGCCCATGTAGATCTCGTCGGCCGGCTTCACGAAGAAGTCGCCGCGGTCGTACAGACGGTCCAAGGAGTAAGCGGTGACGGCGCCACCTTCCCCACCGATCATCACGCCGGCGGCGCGACGGGGGGCTTCGCCACGGACCGGCTCATAACCGAGCAGGTTGTGGTACATGACGGCTTCGCCACGGGTGGTGGTGAGCATCAGGGTGCGGAGACCGAAGAGGGCGCGGGAGGGCACCTTGAATTCCATGTGGATCCAGCCGCTGGTGCCGGCCTTGGCATCCATCGAGCGGAGTTCGCCCCGACGACCGAGGACGAGGGACATCACGTCGCTCTGGGAGGCCTCGGGGCAGTCGACCGCCAAGGTTTCGACGGGCTCGCAGAGGACGCCATCGATGGTCTTCATGATGACTTCCGGCTTGCCCACGGAGAGTTCGAAGCCTTCGCGACGCATCGTTTCGATGAGGACGCCCAAGTGCATGAGGCCACGGCCCGATACCTTCCAGGCATCGGCACCCGCTTCGCGGTCGACGCGGAGGGCGACGTTCTTTTCCAGTTCCTTGATGAGGCGCTCGCCGACCTGACGGCCGGTGACGAACTTGCCGTCGCGACCCGCGAACGGCGAATCATTGACGCGGAAGGCCATGGTCACGGTGGGTTCGTCGACGCTGACGGGAGGCATCGGACGGGGGTTCTCGATGTCCGTGATGGTCGCCCCGATTTCGACGTGGTCGAGGCCGATGACGGCGCAGATGTCGCCGGCGGAAACTTCCTGGGACTTCACGCGGCCGAGGGCTTCGAAGACTTCGACTTCCAGGACGCGCTGCTTGAACTGCTCACCATTGCGGGTGACCATCATGACGGGCATGCCCGGGGCGATCTTGCCGGCGGTCACGCGACCGACGGCGATACGACCGACGTAGTCGGAGTAAAGCATGGCGGTCACCATGATCTGGAGCGGGTTCGCGAGGGCCTCGGCGCGGGACTTGAAACCGGCGGCGGCACCGCGGGACGAGCCTTCGGCGTAGGGCTCGGGGATCTTGTCGACGATGGTGTAGAAAAGGTCCATCAGGTCCTTCGGACGCTGACCTTCCACGGTCTTGGCGCGGTCGAGGGTGCCCCAGCCTTCGCGGCCGGAAGCGTAGACGATCGGGAAGTCGAGGGCGGATTCCGGAGCGTCGAGGGCGACGAGCAAGTCGAAGACTTCGTCGACGACGGCATCGGGGCGGGCGGAAGGCTTGTCGATCTTGTTGATGACGACGATGGGCTTCAGGCCGAGGGCGAGCGCCTTGGAGAGCACGAAGCGCGTCTGCGGCATCGGGCCTTCGAAGGAGTCGACGACGAGGAGGCAACCGTCGGCCATGTTGAGCACGCGTTCGACTTCGCCGCCGAAGTCCGCGTGGCCCGGGGTGTCGATCAGGTTGATCTTGTATTCCTTCTTGTCGCGCGGGTCGGTCCACTTGATGGCGCAATTCTTCGCGGTGATGGTGATGCCGCGTTCACGCTCGAGGTCACCCGAGTCCATGATGAGGCCGTGCTGGCCACCCGCGAGCTTGTCGAGGTCCTCGGCGCGGAACATGCCGGACTGGTAGAGCAGGCGGTCGGTGAGGGTGGTCTTGCCATGGTCGACGTGGGCAATGACTGCGATGTTACGGAGATTCATCTGTAAAGGCCTTACGCATAGGAAAAACCCCCTCGGTGCAAGGGGAATAAGGCGTCCGAGCCCATTTAGTGGGCATTTTTACGCTTCCGTCACCCAGAGAGGGCCTCAGGCAAGGCCGTCTCGGACCAAGACGGCCTCGGAATCGAGGTCACGACCCATGAAATCGCGGAAAACCGCCTCGGCCGGCTCGGAATTGCCCTTGGCGAGGATTTTCGCCCGTAATTCGCGCCCTACCTTGGGATTGAGGACGCCCTCCTTGAGGAACCGGGTGAAGGCATCGGCCTCCAGGGCTTCCGCCCATTTATAGGAATAATACCCGGCCGCATAGCCCGTGGCATCCGAGAAGAGGTGGTTGAAGCGCCGGGCCATGGACGGGAGGCGCCGGGTCGTCCGGGTCTGCCAAGGACCGAGGTCGTCGTTCCAGTGCTGATCGAGGTCGGCGTCCTTGAGCTCTTGCGCGCGGATGTGCAGGTCGAGGTCGAGTTTCGAGAAACAGAGCTGCCGCATGCAGGTGGAGGCGGCGCGGAAGTTCGCGGCGGCTTCGAGCTTGGCGAGGAGCTCGCTTGGCAGGGTCGCGTCGGTCTCGTGGTGGCGGGCGAAGAGCGCGAGGGACTCCTCCTCCCAGCACCAGTTCTCGAGGATCTGCGAAGGGAGCTCGACGAAGTCCCAGGCGACGCGCACGCCGGAGAGGGATTCGACTTCGACCTCGGAAAGGACGTGGTGCAGCAGGTGGCCGAACTCGTGGAAGACGGTGGTGACTTCGTCGTGCGTCAGGAGGGCCTGCTTGTCGCCGACCGGCGGCGTGAAGTTGCCGCACATCAAGCCGAGGTGCGGAGCGAAGGAACCATCGCGGCGCGGGCCACCGGTGCGGAGGAAGTTCATCCAGGCGCCGCCGCGCTTGGACTCGCGGGGGAACCAATCGGTGTAGAAGGAGCCGAGGTGGCGGTCGCCGTCGCGGACTTCGTAGAAGCGGACTTCAGGGTGCCACACGGAGACGGGATCGCCCTCCACGCGGGGCGCGGCGGCCCGAATGACCTGCCGCGTCCCGGCGGCCGCATCGACATAGACGGTATCGCGGCCGACGACCTGGATGCCGAACAGTCCACCGAACAGCTTGAACATCCCGGCGATGACGCCATCGACGGGGAACCAAGGGCGCAGGGCTTCGTCATCGAAGCCATGCAGCTCGCGGCGCATCTGTTCGGAGTAGTAGCCGAACTCCCACGGATGCAGCACGCGCACGGCGTCGCCGGCCATCTTCGCGCGGTAGGCCTCGAGTTCGGACATCTCGGCCTCGAACTTCGGGCGGATGCGCTTGGCCATGTCTTCGATGAACGCCAGCGCGGTCGCGCCATGCCGCGCCATGCGACGCGCCGTGGTGAAATCGGCGAAGTGCGCCTTGCCGAGGAGGCGGGCCTTCTCGTCGCGCAGGGCGAGGATTTCGGACACCAACGAGGTGTTGTCCCATTTGTCCTTATGGCCGACCTGCGTCAGGGCTTCCCAGCAGAGACGACGGAGGTCGTCGTCCTGCGCATACTGCAGCACCGGGAAGATGGAAGGTTGCTGCAACGTGATGCGCCAGGCTTCCGGGCGGCCCTTCCCCGTGGCGGACTGCTTGGCGGCAGCCAGGGCGCTGGCCGGAAGGCCCGCGAGGCTCGCTTCGTCGGTGACGAAGTGCTCCCAATCGTTCGTCGAATCGAGGACGTTCTCGGAATACTTCTGCGTCTTCGCGGCGAGGAGCGCGTTGAGCTCGGCGAGGCGCTGCTTCTGCGCGGCCGGCAGGTCGGCGCCATTTTCCTCGAAGTCGGCCATCGACTCCTGCAGGAAACGACGGCGCACGCCCGTCAACGCCTGCGCCTCAGCGGTGGCGGCGTAAGCCTTGAACACGGCCCAAATCTCGGCGTCGAGCGTGAGCGACGTGTAGAACGCCGTCACCTCGGGAAGGAGGGCATTGTAGGCGGTACGGAGAGCGGGCGAATTCAGGACCGCGTCGAGGTGCGTGACCAAGCCCCAGCCGCGACCGAGTTCGCGCGTGGCGTTCTCGAAGCCCAGCAGGACGTTGTCATAAGTGAGGCCGGGGCCGGAAAGTTTCTTGAAGCCATCGACGTTGACGCGGGCGCGGCGCAGGGCCTCGCGAATGTCCGGCTCGATCGTCGCCGGCTGGAGTTCGCTCCAGTTGAAGAGGAAGTCGTCTTTGAGAAAGGGGTGCACGGATTTGAAGGTGCCCCAAAAGGCGTGAATTTCAAGGTTGCTTGGCGGGAATATGCGACGGCTTTCCGCCGTAATCGGGTAGTCAGGCTTGCGAAGCTTAAGGGATGCCCCAAATGCTTCCGTCATGAGCAACCTGCCCGTGCTGCCCGTCCAGCACCTCGAGGTCATTCCGACCAAGGGAGGAACGGCCGTTTTCTTGGTCACCGAGCGCAAGACCATCGTCATCCAGGTCGACGCCTCCGTCGGCGAAGCCCTCCTAGCGGCCTTGGCCGGCAAGGTGGCCGAGCGTCCGCAATCGCACGACCTCATGCTGCACCTGCTGCTGGGCCTGGACGCCGTCGTCGGGCATGTCGTCATTCTGGAGGTCAAAGACGGCGTCTTCTTCGCCCGCATCGTCCTGAGCCAAGAGGGCCCGGTCGCCCGCAAGGTCGCGGAAGTCGATGCCCGGCCCAGCGACGCCCTGGTGCTTGCCGTGAAAGCCAAGCGCCCTGTCTTCCTCAGCCGCCAAGTGATCGAAGCCTGCGAAGACATGACGGAGACGCTCGCCCGCCTCCGGAAGCAGGCGTGAGCACCCCCCTCCCCGCCCCGCTGATCGACGGCACCCGTCCCTCGGTGCTGGCGCCGATGCAGGACGTCACCACGACGGGTTTCATGCGCGTCATCGGTCGGCGCGAAGGCCCCGATTGGTTCGTGACCGAGTATTTCCGCGTGCACGAATCGTCGACGCCGGAAAAGCACATCGTCGACTCGTTGTTGAACCACGGCACCGGGCGTCCGGTCTTCGCCCAGCTCATCGGCGAAGATACGCCGCACATGGTGCGGACGATCAAGCTGCTGCAGAAATACCCGATCGCGGGCATCGACCTGAACATGGGCTGCCCGGCCCCGAAAGTGTATCGGAAGAACGTCGGCGGCGGACTCCTCCGCGACCCCGCGAAAATCGACGAACTTCTCGGCGCCATGCGCGCCGAAACGCCCGGTCGCTTCACGGTGAAGATGCGGATCGGCTTCGAGGACCAACGTCACTTCGACGCGATCCTCGCGCTCGTGGCGAAGCACCAAGTCGACCTGCTCACGGTGCACGGCCGCACGGTCAAAGGGCTTTATTGGTCCGAGGTCGACTACGCCGCAATCGCGCACGCGGTGAAGTCCGTCCCCTGCCCCGTCATCGCCAACGGCGACGTGACGAGTGCCGCCAAGGCCCAGCGGCTCCTCGCCGAAACGGGCGCCTGGGGCATGATGATGGGCCGCCACGCCATCCGGAACCCTTGGGTCTTCCAGCAATGGCGCGCCGGGCAGCAAGGCCGGACCCCCTTCGCGCCCACGCTCGGGGACGTTCGGCAGTATATCCAGGAAATCGCCGAGGAATGCTGCGATCAGGCGATGGCCGTCGACCGCCAAGCGGGGCGCCTCAAGAAATTCCTCAACTTCATCGGCCTCGCCGTGGATACCGAAGGACGCTTCCTGCACGAGATGCGCCGGACCGAAACGATGTCGGACCTACTGAAGTGTTGTGATGCGCACCTCCTCGGAGCCCGCGCCACGGAGCGTTACCCGGAAGAGCCGCACCGCGGACTCATCGCGCGGCCGACGCGCGAGACCCAGCAAGGCTGCGAGCTCTGATCAGTCGGCCTTCACCGCGGCACGCAGCCGGCGGTCACGGGCCAAGACCAACAAGAGCGGGCCGCCAATCACCAGGAGCGACCAGAGGCCCGTGACCAAGGCGACGAATGTACCGAGGCTGCAGGCGCAGGACTGCTTCCGACGGAGCACCAGATACCACGGCAAGCAAAGCGCCAGGCCGACAAGCGTGGCCTTGCTGGTCCGCAGGAGCGATGCCTCCAAGGCGGACTCATCGTCGCGGACGCGGCGCAGGAGAATGGCCGTCCAGACAATCCACGAGACCAGCCAAGCGACGAGGATGCCGATGATGTAGCCGCCACTCGCGAACTCCTTGGGGTTTGCGCCGGGCAAGAAGTAGTAGACGTCGAGCAACGCGAACAACGGCAGGGCGACCAAGAACGCCGTGCAAAAAGCGGCCCCGAGGACGCGTGGCCAGAGGGCCGTGGGCTGCTCGGTCAGGGAAAGTTTTGGCGCCAGCGGCAGGAAGAAGAGGCCGGACTGCAGGAGGGCGCAGGCCCAGAAGAGCATCACCGGCACCACGTCGATGGTGCTCTCCCCGAGGTGCTCCCAGTTGATGCGGAAAAGGTTTCCGCCCACGAGGTCGCCCAGTTCCGGAGCGTCCCCCAAGAGCACCACAGCGACGAGAACCATCACCGCGTTGAACAGGAAGGCCAAGGGAATCGAGAACCAGAAAGCCTTTGAGAGGGGGCGCATGGGGTATAAAGTCAGGGTAACCGGGGCGACGGACGGGGCGAGTTCAAACAGCCCCCCTTGACTCTGTCCGCAGACCGATAAAGTGGTAGGCATGATCAACCTCACCGAAGCCGCCGCCCAACAGGTCCGGGCTTTGCACGCCCAACAGGCCAACCCGGAATCCTCCCTCCGCGTCCTCATCGAGGCCGGCGGTTGCTCGGGCTTCGAGTACGGCATGGCCTTCGACGTCCGCAAGGAAGGCGACCAGGAGTTCGAGAGCCAAGGCCTGAAGATCCTCATCGACCCCGCCAGCCTCGCGTACCTGAATGGTTCGACCATCCACTTTGACGACGGCCTGCACGGCAAGGGTTTCGAAGTGCGCAACCCCAACGCCAGCAGCACCTGCGGCTGCGGCAAATCTTTCAGCTAACACCATGAAGCCCTACCTGCTCATCCCCATCGCCGTCGGCCTCGCGTTCGCCCTCTTCGCCGCCACCTCCCCTTCCGAAACCAAGCCCATGACCAAAGCCGAATCCCCCTCTTCGAAAGTCCCGCAAGTCCTCGTCACCCTCGACGACGGCAAAGGCGGCGTCGGCAAGCCGCAGCTCGTCGACAAGGTCGTCCGCACGGACGCCGATTGGGCCGCCCGCCTGACGCCGGCGCAGTACGAAGTCTGCCGCGCCAAGGGCACGGAACGCCCCTTCTGCGGCACCCTGCTCGACAATAAGAAGACCGGTACGTACCACTGCGTCTGCTGTGAGCTCCCGCTCTTCTCGTCCGACGCCAAGTTCAATTCCGGCACCGGCTGGCCGAGCTTCTTCCAGCCCGTCTCCAAGGAAAACGTCGCGACGATCTCGGATCGCTCGCACGGCATGGTGCGCACGGAAATCCTCTGCGCCCGCTGCGATTGCCACCTCGGCCACGTCTTCGAAGACGGCCCGAAGCCGACCGGCCTGCGCTACTGCCTGAACTCCGAATCGTTGAAGTTCAAGGAACGCGCCGGCGAGAAGAAGTAAGCCCGCTTACTTCTTCTTGGCCTTGGTCTTGGCGGCCGCCTTCTTCACCGGGGCGGCCTTCTTCTTGGCGACAGCCTTGATCGGCTTCTTGGCCGCAGGCTTGGCTGCCTTCTTGGCGACAGGCTTCGCCGGCTTCTTGGCGGCCACTTGCTTGACCGGCTTCTTGGCGGTAGGCTTGGCTACGACCTTCGCGACAGGCTTGGCCTTCTTGGCCGGGACAGCCTTGGCAACCTTCTTGGCGGACTGCTTGGCGGCAGGCTTCGCGGGCTTGGCCGCAGCCTTGGCCTTGACCGGGGTCGGCTGGAGCAACGCACGTTCTTCGGGCGAGCCCTTCACGAACTTCCAAAGCGTCGCTTTCAGTTCATCGAACCCTTCGCGGGAGTAGCAAGAAATCGGAGCGACGAGCACCGGTACCTTGTCGCGGAACTTGGCGAGGTTGGCGGCGGCTTCCGGCAGGTCCATCTTGTTGGCGACGACCAAGCGGGGCTTGGCGGCGAGGATGGGCGAATACAGGGCGAGCTCGCGCTCGAGGATGCGGAAGTCATCCCAAGGCTTGCGGTTTTCGCTGCCGGCCATGTCCAGGATGAACACGAGCAACGTGCAGCGCTCGATATGGCGGAGGAACTGGTGACCGAGGCCACGGTTCTCGTGGGCGCCTTCGATCAGGCCGGGAATGTCGGCCATGAAGATGCGACCGAAGGTCTCGGGGTATTCGATGACACCCACGTTGACGTGCAAAGTCGTGAACGGGTACGGCGCCATCTTGGGGCGGGCCGCGGTGAAAGCGTTGGTGAGCGTCGACTTGCCCGCGTTCGGGTAGCCCACGAGGCCGATGTCGGCGATTGTCTTGAGCACCAGGCGATACGTGCCGGACTCACCGGGATAACCAGGGGTCGTGCGGCGGGGCGCTTGGTTGACCGAGCTCTTGAAGTTCATGTTGCCCATGCCGCCCTTGCCACCGGCGAGGATGACCACGCGTTCGTTGTGTTCGGTCAGCTCGGCGAGCAAGCGGCCGGTGACGTCATCGACCACCTGCGTGCCCGGAGGGACGCGCAGGATCAAATCCTCGCCATCGGGACCGGCGCATTGGCGGCCCATGCCGGGCGTGCCGTTGCGGGCGCTGCGGTGCGGCTGCCAGCGGTAGGCCTGGAGGTCGCCCTCGTTGCGGTCGCAAAGCAGGACCACGTCGCCACCCTTGCCGCCGTTGCCGCCGTCGGGTCCGCCCTTCGGGATGAACTTCTCGCGACGGAAGCTGACGCACCCGTGGCCACCGGCTCCGGACTTAAGGATGACTTTGGCTTCGTCGATGAACATGCCCTCAAAGTAGGGCCTCGCCGCCTCGCAGGGCGAGGAGGAAAGCGTCGGACTCGCCTAAACTCAGCGCTCCAGTCCGCGGGAACGGCGCAACCAGCGTTCCAACGGGGCGAAGAAGACGAGGTCCGCCAACAAGCCGACGAGCATGACGACCGCCATCACGCCCATGACCTGATCCATGCGGAGGAGTTCGCGCCCAGCGTTCAGGAGCGAGCCCAAGCCGAAGCCGGTGACGATGACGACGAAGATTTCGGCGGCCATGAGCGAGCGCCAAGCGAAGGCCCAACCCTGCTTCATGCCGCTCAGGACGCCGGGCAAGGCGGCGGGGAAGATGACGCGCGACCAAAGGTGCCAACCGTTGGACCCCATCGTCTGGGCGGCCCGAAGGTAGAGCGGCGGGACGTTCAGGACCGACTCCTGGACGGCGATCACGACGGCCCAGAGGGTGCCCATGACGACGACGAAGAGGACGGCTTCCTCGCGGATGCCGAACCAGAGCAAGGCCAGCGGTACCCAGCACACCGAAGGCAGCGTCTGCAGGCCGAGCGCCAGCACCCCAATCGTATCACGCACCCAGCGGACGCGGGCGCAGAGGGCGCCGAGCGGAATGCCGATGGCGGCACCGATGGCGAAGCCGATGATCAGGCGACGCATCGTCACCCAAGTCGCCGGCAGGAGTTCGCCCTTCTGCAGGGCGACGAGGTAGTGCCCCGACTCGAAGGACGCCCGGTCGAAGAGCGCCCACCAGAACCACTGCAGGATGTGCGAGGGCGCCGGGACGAGCACGTCGTTGACGTGGCCGGCACGCACGAACCATTCCCAGCCGCCGAGGACGGCGAGGGCGATGAAGGTCGGGATGACGAAGCGCGGGAGTTTCATGGGCTTACTGCTTGTCCGCAGCGAGATGCGCGGAGAGCGCCGTGGTGACTTCCGCGGCGAGGTTCGCCAGCGCCGGATCGTTCATGCGGCGGGGACGCGGGAGGTCGACGTCGAAGACCTGTTGGACGCGGCCCGGATTGGGCGAAAAGAGCACGACGCGGTCACCGAGGCAGACGGCCTCGCGGATGTTGTGCGTGACGAGCACGATGGTCTTCTTGCGCTTCGTGAAGATCTCCTGGATGTCGCCGTAGAGCTGCTCACGGGTCAAGGCGTCGAGGGCCGAGAACGGCTCGTCCATCAGCAGCACGCGCGGGTTGGGTGCGAGCGAACGGGCCAAGGCGACGCGCTGACGCATGCCGCCGGAAAGCTCGTGCGGACGGGCCTTCTCCTTGTTGCCGAGGCCGACCAAGTTCAGGTAGTAACGCGCCGACTCGAGACGCTCCGCATCGGTGAGGCCCGGCTTAAGCCGGAGGCCAAACAGGACATTCTCCAACGCATTCAGCCAAGGGAAAAGCGCGTCTTGTTGGAACATCACGAGCCGATCGCGGCCCGGAGAAAGCACGGGCTCGTCGCCGAGCTGGATCGTACCCTCGTCGCTATGCTCCAGACCCGCCAAGAGGCCGAGCAACGTGGATTTACCGCAGCCCGAGGGTCCGACGACCACCAGGAACTCCCCTTCCCGGACGTCCAAGGAAATGTCTTCCAAGGCCGTCACGCGACCGGCCGCCCCTTCGAAACGCTTGGTCACGTTGCGGAGGGTGAGGGCCGCCGAGGCGGGGGACTTTGAGAGAGGAGTGCTCATGGAGCGAACCGTGGGCTGATTTCAGGGCCAGCCTTGAAGTTGTCAAGTTTAGTTAACTTATCAGGATTAGGGCTTAGGCACAAACTAACAGGGCCCAACCTAGGGGTCACCACCCAAGGTAGGGCCCAGTGCTTTGGTAGCCTTTACTTAGCCGCAGGAGCCGGATCAGCGACCAGGGACTCCAACAGCGGCCCGATGGGGGCATCGCCGGTCAACAGGCCGGAATCCTTCGAGTCCTTGAGCGCCCGGGTGAAGACAGCCGTGAGGCGAACCTTGCGGGCGGCGTCGTCTTCCCGGGCGTCGAAGATCACGCGACCAAGCGCCGGACCGATGAGGCTGGCCTTGGGCGGGGTCGAGCGGGTCTCACCACCGATGCCGGCGATGACGAGCTTCTCGTGCCAGGCTTGATCCGCCAGCAACTTGTCGCGCAGCGCATAGTGCGAGCGGACGAAGGCCGCGATGCCCTTCCCGTTCTTCGCCAAGGCGGACTTCGAGGAAGCCAGCACGGTGATGATGGAATCCTTTTTCTCGAAGAGAATCTCACCGCCGAACTCGCTCTCCAGACGCGTCACCCAAGGCTCAACCGTCCAAGCTGCATCGACGTCGCCACGCGAGAACAACAGCACCAGCTCGGAGTTCTGCGCGGGGATGACTTGGGCGTCACCTCCGTTGACCTTGATGGTCAGACCCCCTTCACGCAACCAGACGCGGGCGTCGATATCCTGCGTGTTGCCGAGCTGCGGTGTCGCGAGGCGGCGACCGATGAAGTCTTTCGGAGATTTCAGACCGAGGCCCTTACGGACGACCAGGGCGTTGCCCCCGCGGGCGACGGAAGCTAGGATACGTAGCTCATTCCCCTTGGTGCGGACGTGCGCGTTGATCACCGGCGACGGGCCGACATAGGTGAGGTCGACCGCTCCGGCCAACAACGCTTCCATCGCGGAAGGGCCGGCGTTGAAAGCGCGCCATTCGATCTTCGAGCCCTTCGGCAGGTTGGCCAGGTGCCAATCGGCACCCTCACGCTCGAGCTGTCGGGCCGCCAAAGCCGGCGAATGCGTCAGGTTCGGGAAAAACCCGACGCGGAGGGTCACCGGCTCCTCGGACTTAAGACCGATCGTCAGCAGGCTGAGGCAAAAAAAGGCTAGTCGCATGGTCGAACAAGGACATTATCACTAAACATTATATCATTAGTCAACATTAACTATTTTAATCACTAAACATTCATCATCATATATTTACAACAAACCATAGACTTGCACTAACCACAAGAGCCGTGGCAATCCAGCCCAGCACACGGATCCAATGTGGTGCGACGAACACGCCCATCAAATCCGGATCGCCCGTCATGCGCACCAAGGGCCAACAAGCAAAGCCGAGCTGGAGGCTGAGGATGACCTGACTCCAGATGAGGAGGCTTTCCACCCTGCCCTCCCCGGCCAAGCCAATGACGAGCAACGCCGGGGCCAGCGCCGCGAGACGCGTCGCGATACGCACGATCCAGCCGGCGCCCTTCACCTTAAGGAATCCCTCCAGCACGATCTGGCCGGCCATGGTCCCGGTGATGGTGGCGTTCTGACCTGAAGCCAAGAGCGCCACGGCGAAGAGCGTACCGGCGAAGGTCACACCCAGAACGCCGTCCAGCAACCGATGGGCTTCGCGGATGTCCGTCACGGCTTCAGGTCGACCGTGGAACGCCGCGGCGCTGAGCACCAGCAGGCCGGCGTTGACGAAAAACGCCAAGCAGAGCGCGAGCGTGGAGTCCCAAGTCGCGAAACGCATGGCCTCGCGGCGCTCGGTTTCCGTCTTCCCGAAATCACGGGAACCCACGAGCGACGAATGCAGGTAAAGGTTATGCGGCATCACCGTGGCGCCGATGATGCCCAGGGCGACGAAGAGCATGCCGGGGCGCGTCAGCACTTCCGTGGACGGCACGAAGCCTTTGACCATCTCAGCGATCGCGGGCTTCGCCAAGAGCAGTTCAACCCCGATGCAGGCCGCGATCGTCAGCACGAGCACCGCCACGAGCGACTCCAGCCAACGATAACCGAGACGGGTCAATGCCAAGAGCACCAAGACGTCGAGCGCGGTGATGATGGCGCCGAAGAACAGCGGGATGCCGAAGAGGATCTGCAGGGCAATGGCCGAACCCAGCAGTTCCGCGAGGTCCATCGCGATGATGCCGACCTGGGCGAAGAACCACAGGCACTTGGCCACCCAAGGCGAATAGCGCTCCCGACAAGCCTGCGCGAGGTCCAAGCCGGTTGCGACGTTGAGACGCACGCAGAGGTGCTGGAAGAGGATCGCCATCAGGTTCGACAGCAGAATCACCCAGAGCAGCGCATAGCCGAACTGTGACCCGCCCGCGAGGTCGGTCGCCCAGTTGCCTGGATCCATGTAACCGACCGAGACCAAGAAACCTGGCCCGACGAACCCGAGGAAGCGCCGGAAGGCACCCCAGCGGGAAGCCGTACGGGCGGGATTCGGTTCGGCTGTCCTCATCAGTGTTGAGCATTACGCCCCGTCCGTGGCTGTCAACCCGCCGCCCGCCACACCGAGTAGCCCGCCAAAGCCGACCAGAGCGCGGTGCGCCAAGCGTGCGAACGCAGCAAGCTCCCCAAGGCCGGCGAAGTCGGACCTTGCCGCTGAAGTTGGCGGTGGCATGGGATGGACCAGAACCCCGTGAGGCCCCAGGTACAGGCGACCAAGCCCACCCCGAAGAACTCGCCGGTCTGCCACCCACCCAGCCCATGGCCAATCAACTGAGCCAACAGCAGCGGCCCGACGACCCAACCGACGTTTCGCGTGTAGGCCTCGTGCGCCGCCGCGAAGCCTTCCGCCCGCCAACGCGCGAAATCGGGGTAGGTACAGAGCAGGATGAGCCAAGCCACGCCGGCCATCGCGGAGTCGACGCAGGCCAGCGCCAACTTGAGCCAAGGGAGATCCATCCGACCCACCGAAGGAGGTTTTGCCCTTTGCACAATCCGAATGGCCGCTAAAAAGGTCCCCATGCCCCGACTGCTGTCCTGCTTCCTGCTGGTTCTCCTTACCTGCACCGCCGCCACCCGCGCCGCCGAGTCACCGCCCAACTTCGTCATCCTGTTGGCCGACGACCTAGGCATCAACGACCTGGGCTGCTTTGGCCGCAAGGATCAGCGCACCCCGAACTTGGATCGGCTCGCCGCCCAAGGCGCGCGCTTCACGCAGGGCTATGCCGCCGCTTCGGTGTGCTCGGCTTCCCGCGCCGCTTTGCTCACCGGGCAAAGTCCCGCCCGCCTCAAGATCACGAGTTTCCTGCCCGGCCGACCCGACCGCGCTTCGCACCGCCTGCTCGGCACGCGGCAAAACAGCCACCTGCCCGACGGCGTCCAAACAATCGCCCAGTTGCTGAAGGCCAAAGGCTATGCCACGGGTCTCGTCGGCAAGTGGCACTTGGGCGGCAAAGGCCACCAACCGACGGACCACGGCTTTGATGAATTCTTTCCCGGCAAATCGTTCCCCGGTGCCGAAGCGCCGCAAGGCGGCAAGGGCGAGCTCGGTCAAGCCGAGGCGGCCGTGAAGTTCATCGAGGGCAGCAAAGCCAAGCCTTTCCTGCTCTACGTCGCCTTCGATAACCCGCACATCCCGCTCGCGGCGCCGGCGAAAGGCATCGCGGCCAACGCCCAGTCCTTCCACCCCACCTACGCCGCGCTCGTCGAATCGCTCGATGTCGCCGTGGGCCGTATCCTCAAGGCCCTCGATGATCAAGGCCTGGCCCAGAACACCTTCGTCGTCTTCGCTTCGGACAACGGTGGCCTGCATGTCTCGGAACTGAAGGAATCTCCCGCGACCCACAACGGTTCCACCCGAGCGGGCAAAGGCTTCGTCTACGAGGGCGGGATCCGGACGCCGCTGATCATCCGCTTCCCCGGCCGCCTCGCCGTCCGCGAAATCGCCGAACCCGTCGTGCTCGGAGATATTTGCCCGACCATCTGCGCGCTGGCCAAAGTCAGCCCACCGGCCACGCAGGATTTCCGCGACCTGAGTCCACTCCTCTTCGACAGCAAGTCGATCACCCCCACACCCCGGGCGCTTTACTGGCATCAGCCGCACTACATGAACCAAGGCGGCAAGCCCGCGGGCGTCATCCGCGAAGGCGATTGGAAGCTCATCGAGCAATACGAGGACGGCAGTCTGGAGCTCTACAACCTGGCGAAGGATCCGAGTGAAAAGACCGACGTCGCCGCCACCGAGCCCGCGCGCGTGGCGGCCCTCCGCGGAAAGCTGGAAGCTTGGCGCCGCTCCGTCGGGGCCGAGCCCGCCAAGGCCAATCCGGACTTCGACCGCGCCCGCTGGGAAAACTGTTTCGTGAAGTTCGACGCCACCCGCGTGCAGGCGCTGGCGACTTCCGAGGCCATGCGCCCGCTCATGGCCGATTGGCGCCAAGCGATGAATGACGCCACGCCGGCCGGCCCCAACGCCTTGATCTTCCTCGAAGCCCGCGACGCCAAGGTGCAGGCGAAGAAACTGAAATACGAGGACCCACCCCAGAAGGATACGCTGGGCTTCTGGGTCGACCCGACCGACACCGCGGCGTGGACCTTCCAGGTCGCCAAGCCGGGCAAGTATCGCGTCAGCATCCTGCAAGGCTGCGGCAAGGGCAACGGCGGCTCGACCGTCGCGCTCGAGGTCGGCACAGCGAAAGCCGAGTTCACGGTCGAAGAGACCGGCCACTTCCAACGCTTCATCGCGCGCGAAGTCGGCGTGCTCGACCTGACCGCTGGCGAGAACACCCTGACCGTCCGCCCGCTCAAGAAGAAGGGCGCGGCCGTTATGGACCTGCGTCGCGTGACGTTGGAACGCGTCGAGTAACCTAGAGCGCGGCCAACAGCGCCCGCAGTTCTTCCTCCGGCTCTTCGTGGCCTTGGGCCACGGCGAGGCGCAAGGCCTCGTCAAAGGCGACCCGCGCCGACGCCCGGTCGCCGAGCGCCAGCTGGGCTTTGCCCAACAAGATCCGCGGCATCATCCAGTCCGCCTTGGAGTGCGCCGCGAGCTGGAGATGCTCGATGGCCTCGGCGGCCGCCGCTTCCTTCAGCAATTCCTGACCCAGCGAAAAACGGAACAAGGGATTCGCCGGGTCTTGGGCGACCAGCGGACGGAAAAGATCGGAACGGGGAGCCATGCTTAGCGTTTTTGGCGGAAGATCACGACGGACAAACCGGGGAGGCGGACTTCGATGGAGTGGCTGCGCCCATGGGTGGGTTTGGCTTCGGCCTGCACGCCGCCGAGGTTACCGAGGCCCTTCCCGGCATAATGCAAGGAGTCCGTGTTCACGGCCTCTTCCCACTTCCCTGCGAACGGCACGCCCAAGCGATACGTCCGTTCCACCGGCGTGAAATTGCCGACCACGACCCAAGCGCAGTCGTCGCCATGACGCTCGAAGGTCAACACGCTCTGATCGCCGTCGTTGGCGTTGATCCAAGCGAAGGCCCGCGAATCGAGATCCTTGGCGGCCACCGAACCATCCTGCCGATAGAGATGATTGAGGTCGGTCACGAGGCGCTGGAGGCCTTCATGCAACGGATACCGGAGCAGGTGCCAATCGAGCGACGCATCGAACTTCCATTCCGCGAACTGCCCGAACTCGCAGCCCATGAAGAGCGTCTTCTTGCCCGGCCAGGCCCATTGCATCGCCAAGAGACAGCGCAGGTTGGCGGCCTTGGTCGCATCGTCGCCGCCGGACATCTTGCCGATGAGCGAACCCTTCCCGTGGACGACTTCATCGTGGGAGAACGCCTGCACGAACGCCTCGGACCACTGGTAGAGCATGCCGAAGGTCAGCTTGTCATGATGGAATTTCCGGAACAGCGGGTCCTGCTTGAAGTAATCGAGGCTGTCATGCATCCAGCCCATGTTCCACTTGTAGTCGAAGCCGAGGCCCCCTTCGGCCACGGGCTTCGTGACGCCCGGATAGGACGTCGACTCCTCGGCGATCGTGACGACGCCGGGGTGGTAGAGATGCACGAGCGCGTTGACCTGCCGGAGGAATTCGACGGCTTCGAGGTTTTCGCGGCCGCCAAGACGGTTGGGGACCCATTCGCCGGCCTTGCGCGAATAATCGAGGTAAAGCATCGAGGCCACCGCGTCGACGCGCAGGCCGTCGATGTGGAAACGCTCCAGCCACGAAAGGGCGGAGCCGACCAAGAAACCACGGACCTCGTGCCGGCCATAGTTGAAGATCAACGTCCCCCAATCCTGATGCTCGCCGAGGCGCGGGTCGGCGTGCTCGTAGAGGTGTGTGCCGTCGAAGCGGGCCAACGCGAAGAAGTCGCGCGGGAAATGCGCCGGCACCCAGTCGGCGATCACGCCGATGTTGGCGCGATGCAACGTATCGACCATCGCCATGAAATCGAGCGGCGTGCCGAAACGATGCGTCGGGGCGTAGAAACCCGTGACTTGGTAACCCCACGAGCCGTCGAACGGGTGTTCCGAAGGCGGCATGAGTTCGACGTGCGTGAAGCCCAAGCGCGTGCAATATTCAGCCAGCTGCGTCCCGAGCTCGCGGTAGTTGAGGACCCGATTGCCCTCTTCGGGGACGCGGCGCCAGGACGCCGGATGCACTTCGTAGACGGACATCGGTCGGGCCCGGGAATCGGCCTGCCGGCGCTGGTCCAACCAAGCCTGGTCGTTCCAGACGAAGCCGGACACATCGCAGACGATGGCCGCGTGGTTCGGCGAAGGCTCAAAATGCAGGGCGCACGGATCCGTCTTGATGAACGGGGTCCGGTCGTGCGCGCCGACGATCTCGTATTTGTAGCGGGCACCCACGCCGAGGCCGGGGAGGAAGAGTTCCCAGATACCCGAAGCGCCGAGCGTGCGCATCGGATGAGCCCGACCGTTCCACAGGTTATGGTCGCCGACCACGGAAACCCGCCGGGCGGAAGGGGCCCAAACCGCAAAAGAGACCCCCGTCACCCCATCCAAGGTGCGGACATGGGAGCCGAGCTTATGGAAGACCTTATGGTCATCGCCCTTGCCGATCAGGAACAAGTCCGGCTCGGAAATCGTCGGCAAAAAACGGTAGGGGTCTTCGTGCACCTGCGTGGTTCCGTCCGCATAAGTGACCTGCAGGCGGTAGCGAAAAGCCGCGGACTTCGGGTAAACCAGTTCAAAGACCCCCAAGTCGGCGAGTTTGGCCATTTCCTTGCCCTGCGCGGCTTCAGCCTTGAGCACCCGACAGCTCGTCGCACCGGGGAACAACGCCCGGATGACCAACCCCCCGTCCGCCAGGGGGTGCGCACCCAAGAAACGGTGCGGACAGGTCTCCGTACCCTCCACGAGGCCGGCCAACTCTGCGGGACTGAGGCGCATCCTTGGACAATCCACGCCCGCTCCTTGGTCGCAAGCGCGCAATGCCCGAAAATACTTGAGACGCAGGCGGGAGCGACAAGTCTGGGACGGATGCCTGGCCGTCGATTTTGGATTCTTGCCGCAAGCGTCGGCCTCACCCTCAGCGGCGTCGCCGCGGATCCCGCGCCTGCGCCGGTGCCGGCAGCGAACCAAGCCGCCAAGCCCGACGTCCCCGGCCTCTCCGGCCAAAGCTTCAGCTACGAAGAAAACGGCAAGGTCCTCGTCGCGATCAACGCGAGCTTCAGTTCGAACGGCGCGTTCCTTTCCGCCCGCCTGATCAAACTCGATACCCGTACCGGCCTCATCACGGCGGAGGGCGATGTAGTCTACGCCACGCGGAACCTCCGCATCCTGGGCGAGAAAGCCCAACTCGACCCCAAGAACGACGTCGTCGTCGCGACCAAGGTGCGCTTCGGGCGCAACCCCGTGTACCTGACGGCCGACGAGCTCCGCATCGAGAACGGCGACAAGACCATCAAGGGCCTGCGCATGTGGCACAACGAACCCGCGGCCAGCGGCATGTCCCTGAACATCGGCTCCGCCCGGTACACGGAGAAGGACGACTGGCTGGCCCTCCGCGACGTCCGCCCCCAGCTCGCCGGCCTACCCTTCTTCTACATCCCCTACTACGGACAAGAAGGGTATCAGGATATCCCTTACGAAGTCTACCTCAACACGGGCTCCAAGGACCGCCAAGGCACCTACCTGCGCACCACGACGCTCGCCCGCCAGACGCCGTCGCTGTGGGTCGGCGCCCTCCTCGATTTCTACAGCCGGTCGGGCTTCCTCGTCGGGCCTTACCTCAAATACGACAACGCCAAGGACAAGCAGGCCACGACGCGCTGGAAAGGCTTCTTCCAAGCCGGCTACATCAACGACCGCGGGGATTTGTTGGCGGACGGCTTTGGCCGCCTCCCGGGACGGACCCGGGCCTTCGAATACGGCGAGATCAACGGGCAGACCGCCGACGGCGTGCAGGTCGCGGGCCAGCTCTTCGCCACGAGCGACCCCGACTTCGTTCGCGACTTCCGTCCCAACCTCAACGACCGCACCGGCACGCCGCAGTTCAACCTGGAAGTCACGAAGCCTTGGAATGGCGGCCTGCTTTCGGCCAACCTCGTCGCCAAAGCCGACAACTATCAGGAAACCACGCAGAAGCTCCCCGAACTCCGCTTCGACCTAACCGATGCGGCGATCGGGGAACAGGGCGTCCGGCATCGCGGTTTCGCCGCGCTGGCGTACCTGAACGCGCAACCCGCCGCCGGCGTCCCCTCGACCAACGCCTGGTCCACGGCCCGTCTCGACCTTTATTACGGCCTGTCCTATCCGCTCTCCACGGGAGACTGGCTCACGTTCAAGCCCGTCGTCGGCGCCCGCGCCACCGATTGGTCCTCCGCGCTCAACGGGCTCGGCAACCGCACCAAGGTCATGGGCCAAGTCGGCTTCGACATGGAAGGCCTTCTGACAGGCTCTTGGGCTCTCGTCGCGAAAAAGTGGTCCATCGATGGGATGCGCCACAGCTTGCGTCCGGTCCTCCAGTATCGCTATCTGCCCGGCGCCGAACAAGGCAGCGGTGATCTCCCGCTGGCAGACCGTGCCGTCGCCCTAGGGGCCTTCCAGGAACTCGACCTCGCCGACCGCCCCGACGCCGCCAGCGTCACGGCCCGGCAGGCGGCCAGGATCGGCTTCCGCAATACCTTGGCGACCCGCGACACCGTCAACGGGACCCGCGATCTCCTGCGCTTCGACGTCTTCACCCACTGGGAGCAGGACGCCGTCACCGGCACCGGAAATAAGTCCGACGTCCAAGCCCGCCTCAGCCTCACGCCAGCTCCTTGGGTTAACATCGAGACGTACCAGCGCCTGCCGAATGGCGGGGGGGCTGCCTCCGAGTCACTCAATTCGATCTCCTTTAATTCGGGCGACTTCTGGAAGGCATCCTTCGGCTGGTATCAACTCCGGCAGGCCGAAATCGCCAACCAGCTCTGGCTGACGGGTGAAATCCGCCTTAATTCGGTCTATTCCGGGGTCGTCACGACCAATTACGATGCCCTGACCAATCGGTCCATCTACCAGTCCATCGGCCTGGTCCAACGCATCGGCAACTCATGGGAAGTGGAATACGGCTTCCAGAAGAAGGTTTCCGCCTTCGGGGACAGTGCATTGGGCTTCCACCTGCGGGCGCGATTGTTCAAGTTCTGAACCGTGACGGACCAAGCCGCAGCCCCCTCCTCCATCCCCACCGACGGCATCTTGCCACCGGCGGACCTGCCCATCCGCCTGGATGTCTTCGAGGGTCCGCTCGACCTCCTCCTTTTCCTGATCCGCAAGAACGAGATCGATATCTATGATATCCCGATCGAGAAGGTCACGCAGCAGTACCTCGAGGTCCTCCGGACACAGGAGAAGGACAACCTTGAACTGGCGGGCGACTTCTTCGTCATGGCCGCGACGTTGATGTACATCAAGAGCCGCATGCTCCTGCCGGTCGAAAGCCGCCCCGAAGAAGAAGTGCTCCCGACCCCGGAAGGCCAAGACCCACGCTGGGCCCTGGTCCAACAACTCATTCAATATAAACGCGTCAAGGAGACCGCGGCCATCATCCGCGGTTTGGCCGACGACCGCCAAGGCCTGCTGGCGCGCTATGTGGTGCAGAATGAAGGCGAAGACGCGGTCGTCCGCCCCGTCGCCCCGACCGAGCGCATCGAGCTCTGGAACACCTTCAACAACGTCCTCCGTCGGCTCGCCGAACGGATCCAGCCCGGTAATCTGTCCGTCGAGAACGTCACCGTCTCCGACCGCATGGAGTTCATCCTCAAGCGCCTGGAGACCGAACCAAAGTTCATCTTCACCTCCCTCTTGCCCGAACGCCCGACCGTCGCCCTGCTCGTCGCCAACTTCTTGGCCTGCCTCGAACTGGCCCGCCTCGGCGCCCTGCAGCTGGAACAAGCCCAGAACTTTGAGGACATCGTCTGCTCCAAACGCGAGAAGGTGGAAGCCCCCTTCGCGGGGGAAGCTTCCGACGGCGGGTCCGAATTCGACGCCCCGCCGCCCGAGGCCAACGCTTGAGCCGCACAGGCTTGCGCGGCGCAGCCCACCCACGTTATCGTCACGCCATGGCCCGCAAGACGCGCCCACCGAACCACCTGCTAGGCTTAGGCTTGGATAATTCCGACCAGCATAAGCGGATCACCCAGGGCGAAGGGTTTTCGCTCGTGGGCGGCTCCCAGGAGACCCACGAACGCATGACCGAAACCGTCATCAAAACGACGGAAGACCTCAGCCGAAAAGGCCGAAACCTGCAAGAGGCGGACCCGCGGGAAGTCGCGGAGCTCCTGCGCAAGCACGACCGCAGCCGATAGCCCCAAAATCTGGCACTGACTGGTTGACTCACCCCTTTTTTAACGGCTTCATTCCCTTCCCCAACGATGAGCACCGAGACACCCCCTCCCCCTCCTCCCGCTGAAGGCGACAACTCCGCGCCGCAGGCCCCTAAGCTCAAGCTGGCAAAGCCGGCTGGTGCCGTGGTTCCGCCGCCGCCCCCGCCCCCGCCCGCC
>DBCN01000118.1:2502-21116 GCA_002293065.1 Opitutia bacterium UBA957 | reverse complement strand
GCCGTGGCTGGTGCTCCGCGTCCCCCCGTCGCCCCGATTCCTGCTCCCGTTGCAACGCCCGCTCCGCGCGTCTCCCCGACGACCGGCGCCGCCGGCAGCCGCAACGTCGGTAAAGGTGCTGCGGCGGTTGACGTGCTCGCCCTTGTGGCTTCCTTGAGTGCAGCCGTCTTCTTGTACTTGGAGCTCTTCTCCAAGACCAAGGGCTAAGACCTTCCATGGCATCCGAACTGATCACCAACCTCGACAACAACACCTTCGAATCGACGATCAAATCGTCGACCGTGCCCGTCCTCGTGGACTTCTGGGCAACCTGGTGCGGCCCCTGCAAGCAGTTGGGCCCGGTCCTTGACCAGCTCGCCGCTGAGATGGGTGCGACCGTGAAGATCTGCAAGGTGGACGTGGATACGAACCGTAACCTGGCCACTCAGCTAGGGGTGACTTCGATCCCCGCCCTCTTCCTCTTCAAGGACGGTCAAGTCGTCGATAAGATCGTCGGGGCCCGCCCGAAGGGTGACATCGCCGCCTTCATCAAGAAGCACCAAACGGCCTAAGCCTTAACGGCTAAACCAATAAAAAGGCCCGGGGCGCAAGCCCCGGGCCTTTTGCTTGGTAAGCCGCGTCGGGCTTACTTGGTTTCCAACGGATGCGCCTGCAGGATTTCGGCTGGGCTGTAGGCGCCACGCGTGCCGACGGCCTTGCGGACCTCGGCGACCTTGGCGTCCGTCACCGCACCGGCCTGATTACCCCAAGCCTGGCGGACATAGGTGGCGATATGGGCAACCTGGGCGTCCTTGAGGCCGGCACCGATGTTCGGCATGGCGGCGTTATATTTGGTGCCCTTGTAATCGAGTTCACCGGCTAAACCAGCGATGATGATCTTGACCAAGCGCTCCTCGTTGCCGGCGACCCAAGGAGAGTCAGCCAACGGAGGGAATGCTCCGGCGACACCCAAGCCCGTGGCTTGGTGGCAGCTGGCGCAGTTGGTGACGTAGAGCTTCTCGCCCTTCACCGGATCGGGTTCGAATTCCATCGGTCCGCTGGCCGCCACGGCGCGGG
Organism: Opitutia bacterium UBA957; assembly: GCA_002293065.1. GTDB lineage: Bacteria > Verrucomicrobiota > Verrucomicrobiia > Opitutales > UBA953 > UBA953. Next base: position 20,060 of record DBCN01000118.1, on the reverse strand, counting down.
GAGCATCGAGGTCGAAGGACCCGGGATTGAAATCGCCGGAATTGTTGGTGAGGTAAACGCCACCCCAGAAGCCGAAGCCACAAAACAGGAAAACCACGAAGACCGGCAACAGGGAGAAGCCTTCGGTGGGCTCTTCCTTGTCATGGGCGAGTTGATTGTGGACCTCGACGAGGCGTCCGTCGGAGAAGCCTTCGGCGCCTGCGTTGTACGACGCCCGAGGGCGGCGGTGACGGTCATTGGGACGGTGAGAGTCGTTCATGGGTTCACTGCTTCAATTTGGCTTCAGGCGAGGAATAATCTTGGCGAAGGGATTTCAGGTAGGCGATGAGGGCCACGCCCCGCTCGTTCGGCTGAAGCGAGCCATCCTTGGCCGGGCTGAAGAGGAAGGCATAGGCCGGCATGGCGGAACCAGCGGCGGGAGCCGAGAGATGGGCGGCGATTTCGGCGTCGGACTTGGCGCGCGCGCCATAGTTGGCGAGGTCCGGACCAACCCGGCGGTTGCCGAGGGCAACCTGAGGCTGAAGGACGTAGTCGCGGGCGACCGAAGGACGGGCACCCCAACCTTGGGCGATATCGCTGCCCTGACCCGCCGGACGGACCTGCTGGGTGTGGCAAGCGACGCAACCGAGTTGGAGGTACACCTGACGACCTTGGATCGCAAGGCCCGGCTCCAAGGCGGGGAAAAGCGGACCACCCTCTTCAGCCGGAGCACGACCGAGGGCGCCCAGCTGCGCATAGCCGCCGAGGAGCAAGCCACCAAACGGGGCGGCGACGGTAAAGAAGACGCCCGCGAGGATGAGGTTAAGGTTATTCATGGACGGGGCGGATTAGGCTTGGCGACCTTCGTCGGTCGAGGATGAGCAGGAGGTCAGCATGCCGAAAGCGTTGACCGCGAAGGCCAGGTGACCGATGAGGAAGAGGACCGCGCAGGCCGAGCCCAGCAGGGCGGCCTGCGGATGCGCGGTGTCGGCGAAAGGCTTGGCGGCGGCCAGCGCGGCGCCTTGCGTCCAACCGAAGACCAAGGAGCCGGCGACCGAACCGACCACGGCCAAGGCGCAGGACCAGAAGTGCAGGTGCACCAGTTTGGCGGAAGGCCAGAAAGCGCCCGTCAAACGCGGCAGGATGAAGTAAGCCGCTCCGAAGATGACCATCGAAACGAAGGCGTAGGTCAGCAATTGCTGCTGGCCGGCGGTGAAGGCGGTGAAGCGGACGAGGGCATTGAGCGAGCGGGCCGCGAAGACCACCTGAAGCAGGGTCGCCAACGTGTAGGCGACCAGACCGAAGGCGACGAAACGGAGCGTCGTGTTGTTCCAGGCCCGCGACCAACCCGAGTCGCGGGAGAGCGTGCCGAAGAAGTTGATCGAGGTGATCGTGAGCGGGATGAGCAGCAACACGGCGGCCACGATGCCCGTCGACTGGATCCAGAGGGGCAGCGGGCTACCGAGCAAAGTCGCCGGACCGATCCAACCCACGAAGAGGAAGAGGGTCCAGAAACCGACGGTCGAAAGGTAGTAACCGGTGAGGGTGGTGCCGAGTTCCTTGGGCAGGAAGTAATAGACGGCGGCCAAGGCGGAGGCGCCCAACCAGAGGTAGAGGAAGTTCTGCAGGAACCAGCCATGCACCAAGGCCTGCAGCACGCCGTTCGTGGGGCACCAGAGCACCATGAGCTGGGCCAGGAGATACACCACCGGCAAGACGAAGGAGGCCCCCAGGATATACCACTGCGAAACGAAGACGTGGCTCGTGGGGCGGCGCGCGAAGGCCACGGCCGGCCAGAGGGCCGCCAACAGGAAAGCCACGAAGAACGCAGGGGCAACGCCACGGGGCAGCTCCAGGAGTTCGAAGGGATTCTGCGAATCGAGCAGCACGAACGCGAGCCCAACGGTCAGCGCGAGGTTCCAGATCAGACCGCCCAAGGTGGCGATCCAAGCGTTGCGGAACTCGAAGCGGCCGAGGGAAGCCAGCAACCAGAGGTTCAAACCGATCAAGGCGTTGGACGCCCAACCGTAGAAGAAGACGTTGCGTTGGATGGCGTCCAGCCGGCCGAAGGTGAAGAATTCGCAACCGTTGAGGAAGCCCGGCAGGTGCAGTTTCACCGCGGTGATGACCGCAAGCACCGAGGAGACGAGCAACCAGAGCAGCGCCGAAGCGAAGAAGAACTTCACGGGGCCGGCGACGCTGGCATCGACGCGGGAAATGCGGGGGGAGCCGGTCCCGGCGGGGCGCCCCTGGGGACGGCCCTGCCCTTGCGGACGGCTATTTGGGTTTTCCTGACTCATCGTGTTGTAAGGGGATTACTTGAGGCCGAGTTCGGCGGTGTTCCAAGGTGCGGTGCGGGTCGCGTTCGCGGCGCGGACGGCCTTCACCTGGTCAGCGGTGACCGGGTTGGACTGGTTACCGAAGCTTTGGCGGACATAGGTGAGCACATCGGCGATGTCTTGATCGCTCACGCCGGCGACCGGCGGCATCATGCTGTTGTAGGTGACGCCTTCCACGGTGATGGGGCCCATCAAACCATGGAGGATGAACTTGATCGTCAAAGCCGGGTCGCCGTTCACGATCGGCACGCCTGCAATCGGCGGGAAGACCGGGGCGAGACCCTTGCCCGTCGGCTGGTGACAAGCGATGCAGGTCCGGGAATAGACCGCCTGACCGCGCTTCATCTGCTCGTCATCGGCCTTCACGAAGGCAGCGGACGACGTGGTGGGGGCCGGGGCCGCCGCGGGCTTGCGCATGTCGGCCAAGACCTTCGGGTTGGCGGCGATCACCGCCATCGCATCGGCGACCGGGAGGCGATAGGTGCCATCGGCATTCTTCGCCGGAGCGGTGAGCAAGGCCTGCGCCTTGGCCTCGGTGTCGGCCCGCAGCGCCTTCTGGGCGGTACGGCGATCGAGGTCGGCATTCGTGGTCGGACGGATGGCGACGAAGGCGTAGCCCAAGACCGCCACCGCCACGAGGACGAAGGCGACCACGCCGAGCCAAGACTTGACCTGGCCGGGAATCAGCGGGCGGGGACCGTTGGAAGGATGCTCACTCATGGTAATTGATGGACTCGAGGATGCGAGGGTCGTGGACCGGGATGGTTTCGGCCTTGGTGGAACTGCGGAGGAAGAGTCCGATGACGAGGGCGCCGAAGCCGGCGATCGCGAGGAGGTCCGTCGCCAGACCACCGGAGAGGAACGGCGTCACGGTGAAGCCTTCCGGCGCGGTCTTGTCGACGATCTGGCGGGGCACGGCGTTGAACCAGAGGTCCACGATACCACCGACGAAGATGATGATCGCGATGGTCAGGAGACGACCGGGGACGATCTTCGAACGATAGAAGAGCAAGGCGAGGAACGGCAGCAGGAAGAAGCCGAAGATGAGGTACATCGAGACGCCCCACCACTCGCTCTTCAGGCCGGTGACCGGATTGAACTCGCGGATGTTGTACCAGAAGGTTTCTTCCGGGATGTTGGCCGTGTAGATCAGGAAGTACTGCGAGAAGCTGATGTAGGCCCAGAAGACCGTGAACGCGAGCATCAGGCAGCCCAGGACGTGGCGGTGGGCCTGATTGAGGATGCCATCCAACCAACCCCCGTTCGAGAGACGGTAGGTCAGGATGACCGTTGCGGCGAGCGCCAGGCGGATCGACAAGGCGAAGAACCACACGCCGTACATCGTGGAGAACCAGTGGTACGACAAGGCCATGAGGCAGTCGAAGGCCAGCATGGTCAAGGCGACGGCGCTCAGCGGGATGCCGGCCGCCGAGAAGGCGTGCAAGGTGTGCGTGTGGCCGGCGGTGCGGTCGCTGTCCTGCTTGAAGGACCAGCGGCGCATCGCCCAGGCGAGCACGCCGAAGAAGACGACGTAGAGCGAGATGCGGACGAGGAAGAACTTCTCGTTCAGGAACCAGCTCTTCGCCTGCAGGATGGGGTCATGGCCGACTTCATGGCCGCTCGGCAGGAGGTGCTTGGCGTCGGTCCACTCCCAGAGGAGGTGGCGGAAGTCCGGGAGGAAGGCCAAGGGCACCACGCCGAGGAGCAACACGATGGGCAAGGCGCCGATCATGAATTCCCAGTTGCGGCGGATGACCGGTGCCCAGCCGGCGTCAAAGACGCGGGTGATCATCGTCAGCATCAGCATGCCGATGAGGAGCGAGGCCCAGAAGAGGCAGCCGAGCAGGACGGAAAGCGCGGGGCGATGGTCGTGCTGACCGAGGCCGAGGAACGCCAAGACCCAGGCGGCGACGAGGGCGACAACGCCGAGGCCGAGGAAGGTCGTCCACTTGGACGAAAGGTTGGAGGAAGAATCGCTCATGGACGGATTACTTGACGGTGGCCTGCACGGCGGCGGGGACGAGGTTAGGCGGGCAGGACTGGGAAAGCTGGAGGGCCCGCAGGTAAGCGACGACCGCCCAGCGTTCCTCCGGGGTCAGCTTGTCGCCGTAGCCGAGCATCGTGTTCTTGCCGTTCGTGACGACATCGTAGAGCTGCCCCTGCGGGTAGGCTCGGAACAAGGGCTGCTGGAGGTTGGCGATCGTGACGATCGCCACGTCGCCTTCGATGGCGGAGCGGACCTTCATGATGCCATTGCCGTCGGCCGCCGAACCGTGGCAGACCGCGCAATAGATCTGGTACTTGGCCTGGCCGAGGGCGAGGGTCTTGGCGTCCACCGCGAACGGCGCCAACTCGCCGCTGGCGAGGAAGTTCAACGACTTCGTCGGGAAGTCGGCGAGGAAGTTGCCTTGCGCATCCTTACCGGTCGCGAAAGCCGGGTTGAGCGATTCGGCCCGGCGGTAATCCGCGGAGAAAACCTGCAGGGGTTCGAGGCCGGTGCCGCGGGCGATCGTGCCGGCGACGGGGGGGCGGGCGTCACGGCCATCGGCGAAGAACTTGTTCTCCCCCTGCGGCTTGTACTTGGACTGGTAGTCCATGTCGTCGAAGACATAGACGGGCGTGTCCTTGGACTGCTTGCCCTGAACGCCGAAGAAGCCGATGACGGCCACGACGACGACTGCGAGGAAAGTGAGGTAACGTTTCATGGAACGAATTAGTCGCGGATGACGGTGATTTCCTGGCCGCCGAGCGACTGCAGGAAGTTGCGGGATTCATCCACATGGAACTTCGGGTCGTTGGCTTCGAGGACGACCATGAAGGTGTCGTCGGAGACGCGGGCGAAGTTCGGTAATTCAAAGAGCGGGTGGTGGTGGTGGGGCAGACGGTTCAGGATGAACTGACCGAAGAACGTGCCGAAGGCCGCGAAGAGAATCGTGCACTCGTACATCACCGGGAAAGGATAGATGGCGCTCCAGTACGGCTTGCCGCCGACGATCAGCGGGTAGTCGAAGGAGTTCATGTACCACGTGAGGAGGCAACCCGTGATGAAACCGGTCACGCCGCCGAGCAGCGTGAGACGGGGCACCTTGGAGCGGGGCAGGCCCATGGCCTGGTCCATGCCGTGGATCGGGAAAGGGGTGTGGACGTCCCAGCGGGTCCAGCCGGCATCGCGCACCTTTTCGGCGGCGTGGAAGACGTCGGCGGGCTTGCGGAAGGTGCAGGCCACACCGTAGATGCGTTCGTTGCGTTCGTTCATGGTCGGGGCGGACGGCGGGATCAGTGGGCGTGGGGGTCGGCCTGCGGCGCGACCATCTTGACTTCCGCCATCGGCAGAAGCGGGAGGAAGCGGACGAACAGGAGGAAGAGGACGGAGAAGAAGCCGAAGGTGCCGAAGAACGTGAAGATATCCACGATGGTCGGGCTGTAGTAACCCCAGCTCGACGGCAGGTAGTCGTTGGCCAGCGAGGTCACGGTGATGACGAAGCGCTCGAACCACATGCCGACGTTGACGAAGAGGCAGATGATCCAGACGAGGGAGTGGTTCTCGCGGACCTTCTTGAACCAGAAGAGCTGCGGGGTGATCACGTTGCAGGACACCATGATCCAGTAAGCCCACGCATACTGGCCGAAGGCGCGGTTGATGAACGCGAACTTTTCGTAGGCGTTGCCGGAGTAGGCCGCGATGAAGAACTCGGTGGCGTAGGCGTAACCGACCATCGTGCCCGTGGCCAAGATGATCTTACACATGTTGTCGATGTGGTACTGGTTGATGACGTCGTGCAGGCGGTAGATCGCGCGCAGCGGGAGCATCAGGGTCAGCACCATCGCGAAGCCGGAGAAGATGGCGCCGGCGACGAAGTAGGGCGGGAAGATGGTCGTGTGCCAGCCGGGGACGTTCGAGACGGCGAAGTCGAACGAGACGATGGTGTGCACGGAGAGCACGAGCGGGGTCGAAAGGCCGGCGAGGAGCAGGTAGGCCATCTCGAAGTTGCTCCACTGGCGGTTGCCGCCGCGCCAACCGAGGGCGAGGACGGAATAGAAGGCCTTGCGCCACCAGGTCTTGGCGCGGTCGCGGATGGTACCGAGGTCGGGCACCATGCCCATGTACCAGAAGAGCGTCGAAACGGTGAAGTAGGTCGAGACGGCGAAGACGTCCCACTCGAGCGGCGAGCGGAACTGCGGCCAGATGCCGTTCTGGTTCGGCAACGGGAAGAGCCACCAACCGAACCAAACGCGACCGACGTGGAAGAGCGGGAAGATGCCCGCGCACATGACCGCGAAGATGGTCATGGCTTCGGCGGCGCGATTGATCGAGGTGCGCCACTTCTGGCGGAGGAGGCACAGGATCGCCGAGATGAGCGTGCCGGCGTGGCCGATGCCGACCCAGAACACGAAGTTGACGATGGCCCAACCCCAACCCACCGGCGAACGCAGACCCCAGGTGCCGGTACCGGTCGAAACGAGGTAGAGGAGACCAAGGCCCGTGAAGGAGGCGATGAAGAGCGCGACGCCGAACAGGACCTTCCACCAGAGCGGGGTCGGTTCTTCGACGATGCCGCACACCTTGTCGGTGATCCAGTGGAAGCCGCGATCGTTAAGGATCAGCTTCGGACGGGGCAGTTCGGCCGGACGGACTTTGTCCAGAATTGCAGGGCGCTCCGAGGAGCTATCGTGGGCGTGAGCCATGGAACAGGGATGCGTTAAGGGTTACTTCTGGTGACCGTGGCCATCGGCCGCGGGGGCACCGTGGGAGGGGGCGCCGTGCGCCGGAGCGTGGCTTTCGCGACCAGCCATTTCCTTGCGGGAGAGCGGGATCAGGATGGCGCCAGGCATCTTCGGGTTGAGGTTGCGCAACTTGGCCTGGTAGGTCGTGCGCGGGCGGGTGTTGAGGTAGGTCAACGCCCCGTAGGTACGGGTCGAGGCCTTGGCCTTCGAGACGCGCGACTTCGGGTCGGTGATGTCGCCGAACTCGATGGCTTCCGCCGGGCAAGCCTGCTGACAAGCGACCTTGATCGCGCCGTCCGCGACGTTGATGTCGGCCGAATCCTTGGCGCGGACCTTGGCCTGGATCTTGGCTTCCTGGATGCGCTGGACGCAATAGGTGCACTTTTCCATGACGCCGCGCATGCGCACGGAGACGTCCGGATTCTTCTGCAGCTGGGGCAGGTCGGCCGGATCCTTCGGGAGCTTGGCCGGTCCAAGCGGGCCTTCGTAATAGTGGCCGTCTTCGCGCTTGTTGTAGTCGAGGAAGTTGAAGCGACGGACCTTGTACGGGCAGTTGTTCGCGCAATAGCGGGTGCCGATGCAACGGTTGTAGGCCATCGTGTTGAGGCCTTGGTCGTCGTGCACGGTGGCGTTCGCCGGGCAAACGGTTTCGCACGGGGCGGTTTCGCAATGCTGACAGGCGACGCCCATGAAGGTGACCTGCGGATCGGTCGGGATGTCGTTGCCGGCCTGGTCGCGACCGTCGAAGAAGTAGCGGTCGAGGCGAATCCACTGCATGTTGCGGCCCTTGAGGACCTGGTCGCGGCCCACCACGGGGATGTTGTTCTCCGCTTGGCAGGCGGTCACGCAAGCGTTGCAACCCGTGCAGGTGTTCAAGTCGATCGACATGCCCCACTGCTGCAGCAGCGGGAACTTGTCTTCGTGGCCCTTCCAGACGGCGACGTTCGGGGCGACGGTATGGTTCGGGTGCTCGTAAGCGGAGTTGCCGCGCGGGGTGAGGATCGCCTTGTCCGCCGGGCTCATCTTCTCGTCCTTACCGTAGACGGCCGGTGCGTGGCCATCGATGCCGAGCTTGGCGAAATTCTGGTTAACCTTGAGGTCGGCGGCGTTGCCTTCGCGGACGACGTCGCGGCCTTCCATGGACCAGTGGTCCTGCATGTTCGCGATCGGGGCGCTCTCGCCGGTGAGGGCGAGGACGACGCCGGTGCGGACGGATGGTTCGGCGGAGGTGACGAAAGGATAGACGTCGAAGCCGTTGCCGATGAGCTTGCCCTGGAGGCGCTCGGCGACGCGGGTGGCGACGCGACCTGCGACGCGGCGACCGAAGCCCAACTGCAGGCCGATGGTGTAATCCGCCAGACCGGGCATGATGAAGAGCGAGCCCTTCAGCGTGACGCCGTTCACCGTGAGCGTGGCGACCTTCGCGATGAGGCGACCGTCGACGAGCTGGTTGATGTTGCGGTTCAGCGCGCCGATCTTGTTGATGAACATCGCCTCGGGCTCGACATCGAGCTCCTTCGCCAGTTTCGGGCTGATGAGGATGACGTTCTGCCAAGCGGTTTTGGAAAGGGGATCCGGGGCTTCCGCGAGCCAACCGTTGTTGGCGTACATGCCGTCACCGGCGTGCACGCTGGGGACGATGCGGACTTCGAGGGACTTGGCCGAGAGTTCCGGGGCCTTGAAGGCGGCGGTCGGGAGCGCGAACAAACCATTGGCGACGGTCGCGTACTGGGTGCCGGCGAGGACGCCTTCCGCCAACCATGCGGCGAACGCGGTATCGGAAGCATCCTTGGACAGGCGGTTGAAGGTCTCGCGGACGAGCGCGTAGGGCTCCTGCGTCAGGCCGGCGAAAGGCGCAAGGACGTCGAGCTCGGTGACCGTCGGGAAGAGCGGGTCGATCATCGGCTGGACCGGCACGTAACTGCCATCGACGGTGCGACCATCGGACCAGCTTTCGAGGTAGTGCGAAGCGGCGACGAAGGTGCCCTTGGCCTCCTTCACGAGCGCGGAGGTTTCGTCGTAAGCCGGGCCATGGTAGCCGAGGCGGACGACCTGCTTCGCGGCCTTGACGGCCTTGGCGAAGTCGACGTCGGAAGGGGCGTCGTAAGCCGGATTACCACCGAGGATGACGAGCGTGGCGGCGGGCTTGGCGACAAGGTCGGCGATCGTACCGGCGGCCGGCGCGGCGGCCTGCACGTAGCGGACGGCGGCGCCGAGCGCGGCGTTGGCGATGGCCACCGCGCGGTGAGCGTCGGCCGAAAGATGATCCCCGGCGACGATGAGCGCCTTGCCCTTGGCGAGGACGAGGTCGGCGATGGATTCCTTGATCCACTTTTCCTCGACGTTGAGGCCCGAGACCTTGGCGCGGAGCGCATTGGCTTCGCCGCCCTTCCCCGTCTGCGCGAGCACTTCGGCGGCGAAGAGCAAGGCGAGGCCGGAGATGTGCGAGCTGGCGGCGCGGAGGCGGTGATCGGCGGCGGCGCCGGTCAGCGAGAAGGTCGATTCAACGACGTAGAGGCGGGCCATCGCGTCCGCTTCGGCGGCCGTGTCGGCGCGGCGGGCGGCGGAGTAGGCGCGCGTGGCTTCGACGACGCCATCACCCGAACCCAAGAAATCGGCGTCGAGGCTGAGGATGCGGCGGGCCTTGGCGTAATCAGGCAACGCGCGGGCGCCGAGGACGGCATCCGCACGGTTCTGCGCAACCGGCGTGTACTCGACGAAACGGGCCTGCGGCAGCGCGGCCTTGACGGCGGCGACGATGCGGGCACGGGTCGGGGAAGTCGACGGACGCGCGAGGAAAGCGAGGCCGGCGCCACCGTTGGCCTTGGCCTCGGCGGAAAGCTTGCGGAGCAGCTCGCGCACGGCGGCGACGGAAAGGACGGCACCCGCGGCGTCCTGCGAAGCCTGCGCGCGCTCGGGGTCGTAGAGATCAAGCACGCTCGCTTGGGCGAGCTTGGACGATGCCGTGCCGTTGGCGGCGTGGCTCGGGTTGCCTTCGACCTTCGTCGGGCGGTGCTGGTGCGTCTCGACGATCAACGCCTGGTTGGCGAGTTCACCGGGGAAGGAAGAAGCGTAGTACGTCGCGACACCGGCGATGGTGTTCTCGGGCTGCTTGCTGTAAGGCAACGTGTGGTTGCGCGGTTCGCGGCAACCGGCGAGGCCCAAGCCGGCGAGGCCGAAGGACGCGCCCATGAGCAGGAGGAACTCGCGGCGCTCGACCGTGGAGATGGCGGCCGCGCCGTCGACGAACTCACGCTCGGCGCGGGTGCGGAATTCCGGCGTCTTGTTGCGCTCGTCGAGGCTGCGCCAGTACGAAGGACCGGTCGGCTCGCCGGGCTGCGGCGCGGGGTGATTGAAGACTTGCTTGCTCATCGAAGAAAAAGGCGGGGATTAGCGGTGGCAGCCCGAGCAGCTCTGGGGAGGATTGACCTTCCAGTCGTGCACGAACTTCGTGCCCTGGGCGGCCTGCGCAGCGGGAGATTCGGCCTTCCAACCCAGGTCGGTGACCTTGTCGACCGGACGGAGGAACTGCTCGGGGTTGCGGTGGCAATCGAGGCAGAAGGACATGTTCAACGACTTCTGCTGACCCACGACGACCTGTTTGTCGACGCGGCCGTGACACTCGACGCAGCTGATGCCGCGGTTCACGTGCACGGCGTGGTTGAAGTAAACATAATCGGGCACCTTGTGCACCTTGACCCAGCGCACGGCTTCGCCGGTCTCGACGCTGCGCCGGATGAGGGCCAGCGCGGGGCTGTCGGACTTCACTTGGCTGTGGCAATTCCAACAGGTGTTGGTCGTGGGCACGTTCGAGTGCGCGGACTTGTCGACGCCGTTGTGGCAATAGCGGCAATCCAGACCGAGCACGGAATCCGGACCGGCGTGGAAGGAGTGGTCGAAGGCCACGGGTTGCTCGGGCGTGTATCCGACGTTCAAATACTTGTTGGTGGCGTACTCGTTGATGCCGGCGACGACGACGGCGACGGTGACCAGGAGGCAGATGAGCACCTGGAGGGGGACGCTGTTGACCGATCGGCGGAAGAAGTTGCCGCGGGGTGCGGCGCCGGTTAGGAAGTTAATGAGCTTACGCATCGGTATAACGGACGAGAAGTGGTGCTTTTGCCCACAGAGGCACGAAAGCCGCCCCCCCTTCGCAACCCAAATTTTAAGGGTTTTGGACGACTTTAGGGGGCTCGCTGGCCAAAACCTGTCAATAAACCTGTTAATGGAGTGTTTTTATATGACTTAAGTATATGAAATTCAATGACTTAAGTCAAATCGGTCAAATAACGCGCCCACCACCGCCCTAAACCACCCCATAGGACAGGTTCCAAACTATTAGGCCGACAGAGGGATTGGCCTTGCGGGGCTAATCACCTCTGTCGGCCTAGGGGGCCGTTGGGTCGTGGAACTTAGTTTGCGACGGACTTCGAGGCCGAGCGGACGAGTTCGACGAAGCTCTTGGCTTCGAGGGAGGCTCCGCCAATCAGGCCCCCATCGATATCGTGCTCCGCCAAGAGGGCGTCGGCGTTGTCTGGCTTCATCGAGCCACCGTACAGGATGAGGATGCGGGCCGCGCTCTCGGCGCCGAACTGCTGGGTCAGCAGTTTGCGGATGAAGGCGTGGACTTCCTGGGCCATGGCCGGAGTCGCCGTCTTGCCCGTCCCGATCGCCCAGACCGGCTCGTAGGCGATGATGACGTGGTCGGCCTTGGCGGCAGGGACGCCCTCCAAGCCCTTCTCCACCTGGCGGCGGACGACTTCCATGGTCTGGTTGGCTTCGCGCTCCGCGAGGAGCTCGCCAACGCACAAGATCGGACGCAGGGAAGCGCCCAGGGCGGCGTGGACCTTGCGGTTCACGAACGCGTCGTCTTCACCGAAGATGCTGCGGCGCTCGCTATGGCCGAGGATGACGTGCGTGACGTGGAGGTCGCGCAGCATGGAAGCCGAGATCTCACCGGTGAAGGCACCGTTGGCCTTGTCGTGCAGGTTCTGCGCGCCGAGGGCGAGGTGGGAACCTTCGATGGCCGCGCCGACCGCCGAAAGGGCCGTGAAGGGCGGGCAGAGGACGACGTTGACGTTGGGGTCGATGCCGACGGCGGCCGAGATGGCCTTGACGAGCTCGACGCCTTCGGTGGCGGTCTTGTTCATCTTCCAGTTACCGGCGATGAGGGGGGTACGCTTAGACATATTTGTTATATAGATTGTTGCTTCAGAAGGCTTTAGGCCGAGAGGGCCGCGACGCCTGGGAGTACCTTGCCTTCGAGGTACTCGAGGGAGGCACCACCGCCGGTGGAGCAGTGCGAGACCTTGGTATCGACGCCGAACTTCTTGGCCGCCGTGGCGGTATCGCCGCCGCCGACGATGGTGATGGCGCCCCGCGCTGTGGCCTGGGCGACCGCCGCGGCCATGGCCTTGGAACCAACCGCGAACTTATCGAATTCGAACACGCCGCAAGGGCCGTTCCAGACGACGGTGCCGGCGCGACCGATGGCCGCTTCGTAGAGCTTGATGGACTCGGGACCCGCGTCCATGCCTTCCCAACCAGCCGGGATGCCGGACTGCATCGACGCAGGCTGCGTGTTGGAGTCGGGCGAGAACTTGTCGCCGCAATTGAAGTCGACCGGGAGGGTGACCTTCACGCCGCGAGCCTTGGCCTTGTCGAGGAGCTCCTGGACGATCTTGGCGCCTTCGGCGTCGTAGAGGGAGTTGCCGATTTCCATGCCGTCGCAGACCTTGCGGAAGGTGTACGCCATCCCGCCACCGATGATGATTTCGTCGGCCTTCTCGATGAGGTTGCGGATGAGCGGGATCTTGTCGGCGATCTTCGCGCCGCCGAGGATGGCGAGCAACGGACGCTGCGGATTGTTGAGCACGGTGTCGAAGGCCTTGAGTTCGGCTTCGAGCAGGAAACCCGCGGCTTTACGGGGTAAATTGACGCCAACCATCGAGGAGTGGGCGCGGTGGGCGGTGCCGAACGCATCGTTGACGTAGACGTCGCCGAGGCGGGAAAGGGACGCGCGAAACTCCGCGACCTTGGCCGGATCGGCCTTCATGCTGGTGCCGTCTTCGAGCTTCACCTTGCCCTCTTCTTCGATGTGGAAACGGAGGTTTTCCAGGAGCAGGACTTCGCCGGCCTTGAGGGCCTTGGAAGCGGCTTCGGCTTCCGGGCCGACGCAGCTCGGGATGAACTTCACCGGGCGACCGAGGAGCTTCTCGAGCTCGGCGGCCACCGGACGCAGGGAGAACTTCTCGACGGCCTTGCCGTCCGGACGGCCAAGGTGCGACATCAGGACCAGGGAGGCGCCGCCTTCCAGGAGGAACTTGATGGTCGGCAGGGCCGCAGCGATGCGCTGGGTATTGGTGATGGCACCGGTCTTCTTGTCCTGGGGGACATTGAAGTCGACGCGCACAAGGGCGCGGAGACCAGAAACGGAACCGAGATCGCGGAGAGATGGTACAGGCATGGTCGGAAAGCAGGAGAGAAAGGAGTTCCCCCAGCCGTGGGAAGGCTAAACCAGCGGAGGGCCCAAACTGGCGGCAATCCCCCTGCCCCACCCCACCGCGGAAGCCTAAAACAAAACAGGCGACCCGAGGGTCGCCTGTTAACGGGGGAATCGGGCCGAACTTAGAGCTTAGCCGTGACCTTACCGAGCAGCTCGACGACGCGGTTGGAGTAGCCCCACTCGTTGTCGTACCAGCTGATGAGCTTGAAGAAGTTCTTGTTCAGCTCGATCGAGGAGCCGGCGTCGAAGATCGACGAGCTCTTGTCGTGGATGAAGTCGGAAGAGACGACTTCTTCGTCCGTGTAGGCCAGGATGCCCTTCATGTAGGTCTCGGACGCCTTCTTGAGGGCGGCCTTGATCTCGGCGAGGGAGGTGTCCTTGGTGGTCTTGACGGTGAGGTCGACGACCGAGACGGTCGGGGTCGGCACGCGGAAGGCCATGCCGGTCAGCTTGCCCTTCACTTCGGGGAGGACGAGGGCGACGGCGCGCGCCGCACCCGTGGCGGACGGGATGATGTTGATCGCGGCGGAACGGCCACCCTTCCAATCCTTCTTGGACGGGCCGTCGACGGTCTTCTGGGTCGCGGTGTAAGCGTGGACCGTGGTCATCAGGCCTTCGGCGACGCCGAAGCCTTCCTTCAGGAGCACGTGGACGAGCGGCGCGAGGCAGTTCGTGGTGCAGGAGGCGTTGGAGATGATGTGGTGCGTGGCGGCATCGTACTTGTCGTCGTTGACGCCGATGACGACGGTGATGTCTTCATCCTTGGCCGGAGCGGAGATGATGACCTTCTTGGCGCCGGCTTCGAGGTGACCCTTGGCCTTGGCGGCTTCGGTGAAGAGGCCGGTGGACTCGATGACGACCTGGACGCCGAGCTTACCCCAAGGGAGTTCGGCCGGGGTCTTGGCGGAAACCACGAGGATTTCCTTGCCGTTCACGACGAGGACGTCGTCTTCCAGCTTGTCCGGGGAGGACTTCTTGGAGGAAACGGTGCCGTTGAAGCGACCCTGCGTGGAGTCGTACTTCAGGAGGTAGGCGAGGTTGTCCGCAGGGACGATGTCGCCGACGGCGACGACGTCGAAGGTCGTGCCGAGGTGGCCCTGTTCGACGAGGGCGCGGAAGACGAGACGGCCGATGCGGCCGAATCCGTTGATAGCTACTTTGGTGGCCATGGTATGTTGAGAAGATTGGGTTTCGCGCGGGAGCGGAAAGGGATGAAAAAGGGTGACCCACCCCCCATTGGCAAGCGGAGAATGCGTTTAGGCCCCAACAACCCAAACTCCACAGCCCAAAGGGGGAAGCGAAAGGCTACCCGAACGGATCTGCGGGGCCTCCGCGGAGGCGTGGCGGGTGCCCGGACGGGGCGAGAGGACCACGGGCTGCCATTCGACGAGTTCCGGCAAGGGTAATTCGACCGACCGGCCATGGGGATTGCAGGCCACCAAAATACGGTCGGGGCCCAATTGGCCATCGGCGTTGAGGACGGCCACAAAGGCCTCCCCACCCTGCTGGAGGCTCACCTGCATCCAACCAGGCGAGACGGCCTGCCGCGGACGCAAGCCAGCCCCCTGCGGCGAGAGACGGAAGCGGATGAGTTGGGCGACGAATTCGTGTTCCTCCCGGAAAAGCTCCAAGCGCACGGGGTCCAGTTGGTTCAGGTCGCCGCGCCGCCAGGTATTCGCCACCCCGCGCTTGCTCATGAGGAAGTCCTGGCCAGCCGAAAGCATCGGAATGCCCGCCGAACAGAGCAGGATCACGTGCATCAAGCGGGTGCGCAGGATATCCGAGGCGGACGGCTCCAAGGCATCCGCCCCCGGCTGTTCGGTGATGCGATCCAACCAAGCCATGTCATCGTGCGACTGCGCGTACCGCAAACGCGCCGCCGGCCGGAACGCGCAGGCCGCCATCTGGTGCAAGAGATCGGCAGCCCGCGCGTGGCCGCGGACGTACGCCGGCAAGAACTCGCGGAACGCGTCGTCCCAACTCGTCCAAGTGGTGTGGTCGAGGTCGCGGGCGATGTGCCCCCGGAAGCTCCACGGCTCGGCGATGAGGATTTTCTCCGGACGCTGCGCGCGGAAATCTTCCTCGATCTCCCGCAACAATGGCGTGCCCAGCAACTCCGCCAGATCAAGCCGGACCCCATCGACGCCCAGCGTTTGGGTCCAATGGTGGAGCGACGCCAAGACCAGCCGACGGAACATCGGCGCCTCGGCGCGGACGTCGTTCCCGCACCCGCTCCAGTTCGAGAGTTCCCCCTTGGAATCCACGCGGTAATAGTAGCTCGGGTCGATCGCCTGCAGCGCGTTGGGCGCGCCGAAATGATTCAACACGAGGTCCATGATGACCGCGAGGCCCGCTTCATGGCAGGCCCGGACCAGATCGCGGAAGGCTTCGGTGGAGTTGACCGCGGACGCGTCGTCCCACGCATACGGCATCGCCGGAGCGAACGCCGAAATCGGCATGTAACCCCAATGGTATTCCTCGGGTCCACCGCGCTCGTAATCCGTGCAGGGCAAGAGTTCCAACGCGTTCGCGCCGAGCGAACGCAGGTAAGCGCCATCGCGTCGAATCCACTGGGCGAGATCGCGGAAGCCCGGGATGCCCGTCGGTGCCGCCAGGCCGAGCAAGTCACGGACGTGGGCCTCGACGATGACGAGGTCTTCGGCCGCGGGCGGGACGAAACCATCCTTGAAATCAGCCAATTCGGCGGGGCCGCAGACCACGCCCGCATCGAAGCTGAGACGCTTCGCCCAAGGGTCGAACGTGCGGCGTCCATCGACATCCAAGAGGTAGATCGCGTCCGTCAGGTCTTCACCGACGAAGCCTTCCCAGGCGCCCTGCCCAGCGGCCTTCAGTTCGAGATAACCGGGGAGTGGCGCCACGGCGAGGTCGGCGGACACTTGACGCGAATAGCCCACGCTGACGGCGCGCGCGCGCGGGGCGAAGACCCGGAAAGTCGTCCCTTGCGCGGAGACGGTCGCCCCGAACGGACCCGGCGGCTCGAGGACGTCGAGCGGATCGGACGCGAGCACTTCGCAGAACTCCACGAGGTCATCCTGCTCGAAGAGCACGCGGACCGGGTGTTGTTCGGGGGCCGCGCCCGTCGCGGTGAAACGGTAGACATGCTGATTGGTGCGGGCGCGTTCCACGGTCAAGTTGCGGTTGCCGTGGGGGTCGCGCTGCACGTTGTCGGCGTCATGCGGCGGTTCCAACCAGCGTCCGTCGGTGCGGATGAACTTGAAGGGCACCGCCGCCGCCGTCCCGAAGACCGCGCTGACCGGGGCGCTCACTTCGAAGCCCTCGGCGCCGAGCAAGCAAACCGCGTGCAAGGTCCAAGGGGTCATATCCGCGATGTGGCCCCAGTTGTTAAACGGCCCCAGCACGCGCAGGCTATCGTCGGTCGCCTCGGGACAGAGCGGCTTCCACAGGAAGAAATGCACTTGGTCGCCCTCGATCCAGCAGCCCGAACGGGTGGCCCAAGCCTGCGCCTCGGCCCGCTCCAAAGTCACCAAGACCGCCGGCTCGTTCAGGAGCAACCTCGGGGGCGTCGCCGACGGCCAATCGCTCGCCAGGGCGACCAGGCCCGAGGCCTTGGTCTCCCAGCGTGCGCTGGCGAGCAGTCGGTTCATGGCGTCCTTGATGCGGCCGAAGAAATCCTTGGCGAGCAAAAGCGGGCTTCACTCCGAGCGAAACAAGGCTCACATTGCCGACGTGAACATCCAAGTTCTAGTCAGCGATTGGGAAGGCCACCGCCTCCTGGACACCGGCGACGGCCTCAAGCTCGAGGAAATCGGCGGCGTCCGCATGGTCCGCAGCGAACCCAAGGCCTGGTGGCGCCAAAGCCTCCCGCGCTCCGAATGGGCCAAGGCCGTCGCCGTCCACGAGGAAGGCGGTCGCGAAGGCCGCTGGAAGCTGAATGGCAACTGCCCGCGCGACTGGGAAACCAAGTTGGGCAAACTGAAGCTGCAGTTGCGCTTCATGGATAATTCCAAGCAGTTCGGCGTCTTCGCCGA
>DBCN01000118.1:0-2407 GCA_002293065.1 Opitutia bacterium UBA957 | reverse complement strand
GTCGCCGCCCAAGCGGGCTGGCATGTCACCCACGTCGATGCCTCGAAGCCCGCGGTGGCTTGGGGTCGACGCAACCAAGAGGCTTCGGGCCTGACCGCCGAGCCGATCCGCTGGATCATCGAAGACGCCCCCACGTTCGTGAAGCGCGAGATCAAGCGCGGCAATCAATACGAGGCGGTCCTCATGGACCCGCCCGCTTTCGGTCGCGGCCCGACCGGCGAATTCTGGAAGGTCGAACAAGACCTCGCACCCCTCCTTCGCTCCTGTCGCGAACTGCTGTCCCCGCAGGCCCAGTTCATGATCTTGACCGTCTACACCATCGATGCCTCGTCGATCCTGTGCCATAACCTGCTCGAGGAATGCACCAGCGGTCTCGGCGGCAAGATTGACATCGGCGAACTGGCTTTGAAACAGGAAGGTAACGGTCGCCTGCTCCCGCTTTCCCTCTGGGGTCGCTGGCAGGCTAATCCGAAGGGATAGATAGCCTTCTGAACCAAGTTTGGGGCACTGGCTTGGTTATTAAGTTTCCTCCCTCCTAGGAATCACTCTAGTTTCAACCCGTGAGCCTAGTCCCCGACCAAGCCGCCTTCCGCGAGTTCGCCCGCACCAGCGACATCGTGCCCGTCTGTCTCGACCTGATGGCTGATTTGGAGACGCCGGTCTCGGTCTACGCCCGCTTGCGCAGCCAAGGCGCCAGCTTCCTGTTCGAATCGGTCACCGGCGGCGAACACATCGGTCGCTACAGCTTCTGTGGCGCGGGCCCGGCCCTTACCATCACCTCCTGGGAGGACAAGACCGAGAAAGTCCACCGCGACGGCCGCAAGGAATCCTTCCCCACCCCCGCCGACCCGCTGGAACTCGTCAAAAAGGAGGTCGCCGGTCTCCGCGTCGCCCAAGTTCCGGGCCTCCCGCCGTTCGTCGGCGGCATGGTCGGCATGGTCGGTTACGAATACATCCACCGCACGGAACCCACGGTTCCTCGTCCAGCCAAGGACCCGGCCGGCACGCCTCTCACCCACTTCATGCTCGTCGACCGGGTGGTCGCCTTCGACAACGCGCGTCAGACACTGCGTCTCATCGTCAACACGCGCATCACGTCGCCCGAGCAAGCCGATGCGATCTGGTTGGCCGCCAAGCAGGACCTCGAAGCGCTCAAGGCCATCGTCACCGGTCCCCGCGCCGCCCACGCCGCCGAGTTGCCCGACGCCGCGGGCTTCGCCATCGGCCAGTCCAACGTCAGCCAGCCCGACTTCGAAGCGGCCGTCCGCCGTACCCAGGAATACGTCCGCGCCGGCGATTGCGTGCAGGTCGTGCTCTCGCGCCGCACCGATGTCCCCTTCAAGGGCGAGCCCCTCTCCCTCTACCGCGTCCTCCGCCACGTCAACCCGTCGCCGTACATGTTCGTCATCGAGACGGGCCTCGGCTTCGACGTCGTCGGGGCTTCGCCGGAAGTCAATGTGCGCCTCACCGGCCGACGCTGCGAAATCCGGCCGATCGCCGGCACGCGACCGCGGGGCATCGACGAGGCGGCCGACCGCAAGTTGGAAGCCGACCTCTTGGCGGATCCGAAGGAACGCGCCGAACACCTCATGTTGGTCGACCTCGCCCGCAACGACCTCGGCCGCGTCTGCGTGCCGGGCAGCGTGACGGTCCCGGCCTACGCCATCATCGAACGCTACTCGCACGTGATGCACATCGTCTCGCAGGTGGAAGGCGACCTCTCCCCGAAGCACGATGCCTTCGACCTCTTCCGGGCGACCTTCCCCGCGGGGACCCTTTCGGGCGCCCCCAAGGTCCGCGCGATGCAGATCATCTCCGAACTCGAAGGCGAACGGCGCGGCGTCTACGGCGGTGCCGTGGGCTACTTCGGCTTCGATGGCGGCCACGACTCCTGCATCGTCATCCGCACGGCTTCCTTGCGCGATGGCGTGGCCAGCATGCAAGCGGGCGCCGGAGTCGTCGCCGATTCGGTGCCGGCGTTGGAATACGAAGAGACGGTCAACAAGTCCAAAGGCGTGCTCCGAGCCCTCGGGCTCGCCGCCGGGCTGAAGTCCTGACCTCCGTGCCCAAAGCCAAGCCCACGAAGAAGGACAAGGAGCTCAAGCCGTTGCCGGCCGTGGCCGCCCCGCCGCCCCCGTCGGCCCCAGTCAACCTTGACCCGACCGAGCCTGGCGAAGCCTGGGAAAAGCTTTCGCCGGATGAGCGCTCCCCGATCCGGAGTTACCTCGACCAGATCGGCAAGACGCCGTTGCTGACGCTGGAACAAGAAACCGCGCTGGCCCGCCGCGTGCTCAAAGGCGACGAAGCCGCGCGTCAGCACATGATCCAGGCGAACCTGCGCCTGGTGGTGCGCATCGCCAAGGACTACGACAACTTCGGCCTACCGCTGATGGACCTCATCAGCGAA
>DBCN01000035.1 GCA_002293065.1 Opitutia bacterium UBA957 | reverse complement strand
GCGCGAGGCGCGCGGGTTGACCTCCAGCATGAACACGGTGCCGTCCTTGATGGCGAACTGGATGTTCATCAGGCCGATCACCTTGAGGCGCTTGGCGAGCGCATGCGTGATGCGACGCACTTCGTCGATGATGGCCGGCGAGAGGGTGTGCGGGGGGAGCACCATCCCGGCGTCGCCGGAGTGCACGCCCGCGTGTTCGACGTGCTCGAGCATGCCACCGATGACGGTGGTCTCGCCGTCGGAGATGGCGTCGACATCGAGCTCGATGGCGTCTTCCAGGAACTTATCCAGGAGCACCGGCTTGCCGGGGGCGACGTCGAAGGCTTCGCGGACCACGGACTTCAGCTCGTCCATGCCGTAGACGATGAACATGCCGCGACCGCCCAAGACGAAGGACGGACGGAGCAGCACGGGGAACCCGATCTCCTCGGCGGCCCGGTAGGCCTCCTCGGCGGAGAGAGCGGTCTTGTTCACCGGCTGGCGGATATCCAGTTCGATGAGGATGTCCTTAAACAGCTGGCGGTCCTCGGCGAGCGCGATGCTGGCGGGCGAGGTGCCGACGACGGTGACGCCGTTGGCTTCCAGGTCGGCGGCGAGGTTGAGCGGGGTCTGTCCGCCGAACTGCACGATGGCCCCGATGCACTTCTCGGTGCGGTAGATTTCGAGGATGTCCTCAAGCGTCAGCGGCTCGAAGTAGAGACGGTCGGAAGTGTCGTAGTCCGTCGAGACGGTCTCCGGGTTGGAGTTCACCATCACGGTCTCGTAGCCGGCGGCGCGGAGCGCGTAGGAAGCGTGGACGCAGCAATAGTCGAACTCGATGCCCTGACCGATGCGGTTCGGGCCACCGCCCAGGATCATGACCTTCTTCTTGTCGGAAGGACGGACCTCGGATTCGTCGCCGTAGGTCGAGTAGAAATACGGCGTGAAGGATTCGAACTCCGCGGCGCAGGTGTCGACGAGACGGAAGACCGTCTTGATGCCGGCGGCGTTGCGTTGGGCGTAGACTTGCGCCGGGGCGAGCCCCGTGGCGTGGGCAATCTGGCGATCCGCGAAACCGGCTTCCTTGGCTTGGCGGAGCAGGTCGACGCTGACGGACTTGCCGGCGGCCTTGAGCGCGAGCTCGATGTCGACGAGCTGGCGGAGCTGACGGAGGAACCAAGGGTCGATCTTGGACAGGTCGAAGATCTCCTTCTCGGTCAGGCCGGCGAGCAGCGCGTAACGGAGGAAGAACGGCCGCTCCGGATTCGGGCGGGCGAGGCGCGCGCGGATTTCGGTGAGGTCGGGATAGGACGCGTCGCCATGCTTGCCGCCGCAACCGAAACCCCAGGCGCCGATCTCGAGCGAACGGAGGGCCTTCTGGAAGGACTCCTTGAAGGTGCGGCCGATGGCCATCGCTTCGCCCACGGACTTCATCGCGGAAGTCAGCGTGGTGTCGGCGCCGACGAACTTCTCGAAGGTGAAGCGCGGGATCTTGGTGACGATGTAGTCGATGGTCGGCTCGAAGCAGGCCGGGGTCGACTTGGTGATGTCGTTCTGGAGCTCGTCGAGCGTATAGCCGACGGCGAGCTTGGCCGCGATCTTGGCGATCGGGAAGCCGGTCGCCTTGGAGGCGAGGGCCGACGAACGCGAGACGCGCGGGTTCATCTCGATGACGATCATGCGTCCGTTGGTCGGATTGACCGAGAACTGGATGTTCGAACCGCCGGTCTCGACGCCGACGGCGCGGATGACGGCGAACGAGGCGTCGCGCATCAGCTGGTATTCCTTGTCGGTCAGCGTGAGCGCCGGGGCGACGGTGATGGAGTCGCCGGTGTGGACGCCCATCGGGTCGAAGTTTTCGATCGAGCAGATGATGACGCACTGGTCCTTGTGGTCGCGCATCACTTCCATCTCGTATTCCTTCCAGCCGAGCAGGCATTCCTCGATGAGGACCTCGTGCACCGGCGAGGCGTCGAGGCCGGCCTGGGCCATGCGGTCGTACTCTTCGCGGTTGTAGGCGATGCCGCCGCCCGTGCCGCCCAAGGTGTAGGACGGACGGATGATGACGGGGAATTCGCCGCCGATGAGCGCGATCGTCTCGCGGGCTTCCTCGAGGGTCTTGACCACGCGCGAGCGCGGGACGTCGAGGCCGATTTCCAGCATCAGCTTCTTGAACTTCTCGCGGTCTTCGCCGCGCTCGATGGCGTCTTCCTTCGCGCCGATGAGTTCGACGCCGTACTTGGCGAGGACGCCGGTGCGGGCGAGCTTGAGGGAAAGATTGAGCGCGGTCTGACCGCCGAGCGTCGGGAGGAGGGCGTCGGGCTTCTCCTTGGCGATGATGCGTTCCACGGATTCGACCGTGAGCGGTTCCACGTAGGTGACGTCCGCGGTCTCCGGATCGGTCATGATCGTGGCCGGATTGGAATTCACCAAGATGACGCGGTAACCTTCCTCGCGGAGGGCCTTGCACGCCTGGGTGCCGGAATAATCGAACTCACAGGCTTGGCCGATGATGATCGGACCCGAGCCGATGATGAGGATGGTACGGATATCGGTCCTCTTAGGCATAGTGTTCCGCGGACTGTCAGCGACCCTTGGAAGGGTGGTCAAGAGGGGACTGCACACATTTACGGGAAGGCGCTTGCACGGGCGGGCCGAGACGGCATTCATCGTGGCGTGGACATCATCAGGATCAGCGGAATCAGGTCTTTCGGCCACCATGGCGCCCTGCCCGAAGAGAAACGTCTCGGACAGCGTTTCACGGTTTCCGTCGACCTGGAGGTCGACACCCGTCCCGCCGCCGCGGCCGATGACCTGAAACTCACCGTGGATTACGCCGAAGTCATCCGGACGGTGGAAGGCCAGCTAACCGGAAAGCCCGTCTACTTAATCGAGACTTTAGCCCAGCAGATCGCGGCACGCATTTTGGGGACGTTTCCGGTGGTCAAAGCCGTGACGGTCGAGGTCAATAAGCCGTTTGCCCCAGTCGCCGCCGATTTTGAAGCGATTTCCGTTAAAATCCGCCGGGAACGGGTGTGAAATCAGGTCCGCGCCAGTACCTACTTGGACTCGGCGGCAACCTGGGGGATAGGGTCTATTATATAGAGCAAGCGGTGCGCTCCCTCGCCGCCCTCCCTGAAACCGATATTTCAGCTATTTCGGAGGCTTTTGATTCCGATCCCGTCGGCTACCAAGAACAGGAAAATTTCTTAAACATCTGTTTATCAATAACTTCTGGTTTAAATCCCCGCGAATTACTGACCGCCTGCCTAGCGATTGAGGCAAACTTAGGCCGCGTTCGAACGATTAAAGACGGCCCCCGGACGGTGGATATCGATCTGCTCTTCCATGAGGATGGTAAGGTTGAGCTCCCTGACCTCACCCTCCCCCACCCCCGCTGGCAGGAACGAGGGTTCGTCGTTTTCCCCCTAAGGCATCTACTTCAAGACCCTGCCCTCGCCAAGGACCCGACTTGGGATTGGCTTCGGGCCAAGGTCGCCTCTTTGCCCGTCGATGGGTCCGGCCTGCGCCCATGGCACGGACCGACCCCCTGGATCAAACCGACGCGCTGAAGCCCGCCCGCTTCGGTCATGCTCCCGCGCTCTGGCTGGCCCTGCCCTTGCTGGCGGGTTGCGCTTGGGACGCTTACGCGCAGCCAAACATCCTTCCGCTCCTTTGGGTCGGTCTGCTCAGCACGGCCGCCCTCTGGTTCGGCGCACGCCACGAAAACCTCAGTCGGCTGCTGTTGACCTGCGCCGGGATTTGCTGGGGGGCCGCTTGGCATCAGGCCAAGCTCCCACCACAGACCCCGCTGGCCACCGTTCGCAGCTACGCCGAACTCTCCGTCCTTGTCGAAAGCGCCGCCCCCCGACGGATGGGGGAGGGGTGGACCGGATTGGGGATCGTCACCGACAAGGGACCGTTGTTTCGGCGCCGGCTCGCGTTGTCGGTGAAAGGCGCGCCGCCCGCGCGGGGAGCCGAACTCAAAATCACCGGACACCTCTCCGCCTTGCCGCCCAACGCCACCGGCTACGATGCGTGGCTGGCCTCCCAAGGGGCGACGCTCACCCTGCGCGGCGGCAAAACGTTGGGCGTGCTCGAGCCACCCACGCGCTTTGCGGTCTGGTGCCAACGCAGCCAGAACCACCTCGAGCAATGGTTGCGGACCTTACCCTGGGACGACCCCGACGGCGGCGCCCTGCTCGCCGCGACGATGCTGGGGCGGACGGCCTTGCTGCCCGAAGAAGCCAAAGGCGCCTTTGCCGCCACGGGGACGCTGCACCTCTTCGCCATCAGCGGTCTCCACATCGCGGGCATGGCCGCGGCCTTGATCTGGGCCGCGCGGCGACTGCGCCTACCCGAGAAACCCGCCGGTATCGCCATCCTCGCCCTGCTCTGGCTCTACGTCGAAGTCACGGGGGCCTCACCCTCTTCGCTGCGGGCTTGGATCATGGCGGTGTTCCTTTGGGCCGGACAAACCGGCGAACGCGCCACGCCACCCTTGCAGTCGCTCGCCCTCGCCGCCGCCGCCACGTTGCTCTGGAGCCCCGAGGCGAGCAGCGACCCGGGTTTCCAGCTCAGTTACCTCGCGGTGCTCGCGATCCTGCTCGTCGGCGTTCCGGCGGCCGAGCAAATCGCCGCGCCCTCCTTGGCGGAGAAAATGACGCCGAAAGACGCGGCGTCCAGAGGGCGCCGCTGGAGCTGGCGATTGCGGCGCGCGCTCCTCGGCGGACTCTGCGTGTCCTCGGCGGCGACCATCGCCGGCGTACCGCTCACGTTGACTTATTTCCAAAGCAGCAGCTGGGGCGGGGTCTTCGCGAACCTCGTGCTCGTCCCGCTCTCCGAAATCCCGCTCATCTTGGGGATGGCTTCGCTGCTCTTCTGTCCCTGGTCGAGCCTGCTGCCGGTCGCGGCCTGGATCAATGGCTGCGCGGCCCTGGTGTTGAATGCCATGAGCGGCTTCACGCAGGCCTTCGCGCAGATACCCGGCTTGGTGCTCACGGGTACCGTCCAACCCGCCGCCGCCGGTCCGGCCTGCGCGGCGCTGCTCGTGGCGTGCTTCCTCGCCCAAGCCGAAACGAAAAGCGCCCTCCGACTGCTGGGCGTCCCGCTGGCGCTGGTGATGCTCTGGTTCGTCCTGTTCGTCAATTGAACGAAAACGGTGGGCTTGCCTTGGCCCATCGTCGGCCAAATGTCCAGGCATGCGCTTGCTGCCCACCCTCGCTTCGCTCCTCGGCCTCCCGCTCGCCCTGCTCGCCGCCGAAGCGCCGCCGAAACAGTGGAGCGGCATCTACCCGAACCTCGCCTACTTCAACAATGAAGGCGAGTGCGGCACCGGCGCCGTCGTCCCCTGGGCGGACCGCCTCTGGGTCATCACCTATGGCCCGCACCTGCCTTACGGTTCGAGCGACAAACTCTACGAAATCACCCCCGACCTCCAGCAGATCATCCGCCCCGAGAGCGTCGGTGGGACGCCCGCGAACCGGATGATCCACGTGGAGTCGAAGCAACTGATCATCGGGCCATACTTCATCGACGCCGACCGCAAGGTCCGCGTGATCCCACCGAAGCTCATGCCCGGTCGGCACACGGGCAACGCCCGCCACCTGACGGATCCGACGAACAAGGTCTACTTCGCCACGATGGAAGACGGCCTGTACGAAGTCGACGTCCACACGCTCGCGGTGAAGGGGTTGATCAAGGAGATCAAGAACGTGCCGAAGCCCGGGCAGACCGAGGAAGTCAGCCCGGCGACCATCACTTCGACGCTGGCCGGCTACCACGGCAAAGGCCTCTACTCGGGCCAAGGTCAGGTCATCCTCGCGAACAACGGCGAGATGGGCGCCAAGGCCCTGACCGACCCGACCATCGTCAGCGGCGGCCTCGGCTCCTTCAACGGCACCGGCAACTGGTCGCTCGTTCGTCGCAACCAATTCACCGAAGTCACCGGGCCGGGCGGGCTCACCGGCAACGCGAATCCCGAGAAGGATCCCATCTGGACGATCGGATGGGATTTCCGCTCCTTGATCCTGATGGTCATGGAAGACGGCAAGTGGACGAGTTTCCGCCTCCCGAAACCGAGCCACTCCTACGATGGCGCCCATGGCTGGAACACCGAATGGCCGCGCATCCGCGACATCGGCGAACCCGGCCAACGCCTCATGACGATGCACGGTTCGTTCTGGACCTTCCCCGCGGGCTTCTCCGCCCAAAACTCCGCGGGCATCGCGCCGCGCTCCAACTACCTCAAGGTCATCGGCGACTTCACGCGCTGGCAGAATCGCCTCGTGTTCGGTTGCGACGACACCGCGAAGTCCGAGTTCCTCAACAAGCGCCCCGCGAAGGGCACGCTCGCCGGCCCCGGTCAATCACAGTCGAACCTTTGGTTCGCCCCGCTCGACACCACCACCAGACTCGGCCCCGCGATCGGCCGCGGCGGCGTCTGGGTCGATGAACCCATCAAGGCCGGCGCGCCTTCGGACCCCTTCCTGCTCGATGGGTTCACGGAGCGAACGCTCTGGCTCAGCCACGATGGCACGGCCGACACGAGCTACACGGTGGAAGTCGACCAAGATGGCACGGGGACTTGGAAGGCCTGGAAACAGTTCAGCCTCACCGCCGCCGCCCCGGGACTCTGGGTTGATCTCTCCCCGCAACAGGTCAGCGGTGCGTGGATCCGCGTGACCAGCTC
This sequence comes from Opitutia bacterium UBA957, assembly GCA_002293065.1. Lineage (GTDB taxonomy): Bacteria > Verrucomicrobiota > Verrucomicrobiia > Opitutales > UBA953 > UBA953. The sequence continues at coordinate 28,344 of DBCN01000035.1, read as the reverse complement.
GCGAGATCAAAAGAAAGCCACCGCACAGTTCCAATACGCCAACGCCGACCAGCGCGGAACCGAAGCCGACCCGATGTTCGCCGGCTTGAGCTCGGCGGAAACCGCCACGAGCCGGGGCGCGTTCTTGCTCACGCGCGGGGGCAACCTGCGCACGCTCTCGGTCCTTCCGGCCACGCTCACCGCGGAGCAAACCACCAGCGGCGCGGCCTACGAACTCACCGCCGACATGAAGCTCGTGAAGCAAGCCGACGCCAAGGTCACCGACTACGTCGCCAAGAACACGGCCATCCCGGCGGGCATCGTCACGACCGACGCGGCTTCCGTCATCTTCGAAGAAGGGGGCCAACGCTGGCGCCTCCCGCGGGCCTTCCCGCTCGGCGATGCGCGCAACGCCGCCCAAGACCGCCTGCTCGCCCGCAACGCCCTCCGCAAGGCGCGGGAGGTCTGCACCGAGCGCGACCTCCTACAGGCCCACGGCACGTTCTATGAACTGCCCGCGCTCAACGCGCTGGGCGCGATTCGGATGCGGCCCGTCGCCACCAGCGGCTTGGCGATCCACGACTACTGCTCGTACCGCGGACTGCTGGTGCTCTCGGGCCTGCAGGAAGGCGCGAAGAACGACGCCCACATCATCCGCTCGGAAGACGGCCAAGCCGCCGTCTGGGTGGGCGCCGCCGACGACCTATGGAAGCTCGGTAAGCCGCGCGGCTTCGGTGGCCCATGGCTCAACAGCACCGTCACCGCCGGAACCCCTTCCGACCCTTACCTGATGACGGCTTACGACGAAAAGTCCCTCACGCTGCGCAATCATGGCGCCAAGGCGGCCCGCATCGCGGTGCTGCTCGACGTCACGGGGGACGGCAAGACGGTCCCCTACCGCACCCTCGAGGTGCCGGCCGGCGGCGAAGTGGTGCATGCCTTCGAGCGCTCGCTGAACGCCTACTGGATCCGCTTCGTCGCGGATGCCGACGGGGTCTTCTCCGCCCAGTTAGAATACAAGTGACCTTGCGGGCGATGGGAGGTTCGCCTTATTTATCCGCTTCATGAGAACCCGCCTCAGCGCCCTCCTCCTGGGACTCGCCACGTTAGGCGCGGCCGATGCGCCCAAGACGTTGTCGGAAGCCCCCGCGACCCTCTTGGCGCAAACCGACAAGCTCGTCGGCGCCGACGAGATGACGAAAGGCTCGCCCGCCCTGGCGTGGAAAATCGCCAAAGGCCGCTGGGAGCGGACGACGCTCGGCACCAGCGGGGCGGAACTCCCCGCCGACAAGAACAACGCGGTCATTCGCCTGCCGGTGAAGCTCGAGTCGTTCGTCCTGGCTTTCGACGTCCGCTTGGACGGTGCGGCGAGCCTGGCCTTCACCATCAACAACGCCAAGGAACAACTGGCGCGCGTCATCATCGCCCCAACGCATGTCAGCCTCCGGCGCGACGACTACGACGGCAACGGCCCGGAGAAGGCGTTCACGCTCTTCACGCAACCGATGTCGATCGACGCGGGCACCTGGCACACGGTCGTCTTCGAGATGGTCGGCGACACCGTCGTGCTGACCGTGGACGGCAAGATCAGCGGCTGGGGCAGCGAGCCGGCCTACGCCAAGGAAATCCGCGCCAACCCCGGCTTCCATATCGACGGGACTTTCGCGACCGTCCGCAACGTCCGCCTTTGGACGGCCAAGGCCGAACCCAAACCGACCTGGGCGGAGAAAAAGGGCGCGCTCCCTCGGCCGCTGGAAAAACCCAGGAAATAGGCGCCGCCAAGGGCCAACCCATCTCCCCGCTTGCACCAGCGGGCGGACTCGTCACCTTCGCACTTCACCGTTACATGGACGAGCCCTTTGACAGCATCGAGGCCGCCCTCGCCGATATCGCCGAGGGGAAGCTCGTCATTGTGACCGACGACGAGAACCGCGAAAACGAAGGCGACTTCGTGATGGCCGCCGCGAAGGTCACCCCGGAGGCGGTCAACATGATGATTCGCCATGCGCGCGGGCTGATCTGCGTGCCGACGGTCGAGCATCAGCTCCGTCGCCTCGGCATCTCCCAGATGGTCCCCGAGAACCGCGAATCGCAACGCACGGCCTTCGCCGTCTCGGTCGACGCCGCCGACGGCATCTCGACGGGCATCAGCGCCTACGACCGCGCCAAGACCATCGCGATCCTGGCCGACCCCGACTCCAAGCCGGAACAACTCGTCCAACCTGGCCACATCTTCCCGCTCATGGCGCGCCCCGGTGGCGTGCTCCAGCGCGCCGGCCACACCGAAGCCGCCGTCGACCTGGCTTCGCTCGCGGGCCTGCACCCGAGCGGCGTCATCTGCGAAATCCTCAATGAGGACGGCTCGATGGCGCGCCTGCCGGAATTGATCGAGTTGAAGAAGCGCTTCGGGCTCCGCATGGTGTCGATCGCGCAGCTCATCGAATTCCGCCACCGGCGCGAACGCCTGGTCGAACTCGTCGCCGAAAGCCCCTTCCGCTCCGCGTGGGGCGAATTCCAACTCCGCGTCTACCGCTCCCTGCCCGACGGCCGCCAACACTTGGCCTTCGTGCTCGGGGAGCCGACCAACACGCCGACCCTGGTCCGCGTCCAACGCGAGAACCTGCTGGGCGACCTTTTCCGCGGACAAGCGTTCGGGGCCGGGGACTCGCTCGCCGCCAGTTTCGCCGCCGTCGCCAAGGCCGGCACGGGCGTGATCGTCCACGTGGCCCAACCCGGTGGCGGCGTGAAAGCCGACGGTGAAGGCATCCGGCTCGGCGCCATGGACTCGCGCGACTACGGCATCGGCGCCCAGATCCTTTCCCATATCGGCCTCCGCCAGATTCGTCTCATCACGAATAACAGCCGGAAAGTCGTCGGATTAGGCGGTTACGGGCTGGAAATCGTGGAACAGGTGCCGTTCTAGGCGGTTCGGGCGTTTCCTCTTGAACGCAAGGGCGGAAACCCTTGCATCAGCCTTCCGTTCTTCCACCGCCATGAGCCAAGATAAGCCCAACTACGAAAAGGTCGACGGTGCCGACCTGCTCATCGCCATCGTGGCAGCCTCGTACAACCAAGTCCTCGTCGATGCGCTCATCAAGCAAGCGACCAAGGGGCTCAAGGCCGGCGGCGTGAAAGAAGCCAACCTCCGCCTCGTCAAGGTGCCCGGTTCGGGCGAAATCCCTTACGTCACCAACATGCTCGCGCTGTCGGGGGACTACGACTGCATCATCGGCCTCGGCGTGGTGGTCGCCGGCGATACGCCGCACCACGAGATCATCGCGCACTCGACCGCCAAGGCGATGCAGGACGTCGCCCTCCGCTCGGAGGTCCCCGTCATCAACGGCATCGTCGTCACCAACACCCGCCAGCAAGCCGAAGAGCGCTGCACGGGCGCCCTCGACCGCGGGACAGAATTTGCCCAAGCCGCCTTGATCATGGCCCAGCACCGCCTCCAACTCGGCGAGCGCCTCGACCAAGTCGAAGCGGAAGAACGCGCCAAAAACGGCGGGAACGAACCTTTTGCCCAGAACTGATGGAAACCGACTCGCATTCTCCGGCCCGCACCCGGATCCGCATCCGCATCAAGGGGCCCGACTTCCGTCTGGCCGACCAAGCGGCGGCGGACGTGGCGAACAGCGTCACGGCCACCGGCGTCCGCGCGCTCGGCCCCCTCCCCTTGCCCTCGACGGTGGAAGCGTTGCGTTCCTCCAGTTCCTATGAGGAGCTCCGCTGCCATCACCGCCTGCTCGAAATCATCGAGTCGAAGCCGCTGACGATCGATGCGCTCCGCCGCATCAACCTGCCCGCCGGCATCGAAATCGCCGTGGTCGCCCCCGAAGACCCGGTCGTGCCCGCCGAAGCCACCCCGGGCGAAGCCCCGGCCAAGCGCAACCGCCGCCGCGACAGCCGCGTCGCCGCGATGCAGTTCCTGTATTCCTGGGAAGTCCAACGTCAGGGCGACATCGTCACCGCGCTCTACGATTTCTTCGGTGAGCAACCGCAGCCCCGTGAATACTACGCCTTCGCCGAAGAACTGATCCACGGCGTCATCCGCGACCAGGCCCTGATCGACGAAGTCATCGTACGCTTCGCCCAGAATTGGGCCTTTGAACGCGTCGCCAAGGTCGACCTCGCCACGCTGCGCCTCGCCATCTTCGAACTGATGCGTCGCACCGACATCCCTCCGGTCGTGACGATGAATGAGGCGATCGACATCGCCAAGGTCTTCTCCACCGAGGAATCCAAGCGCTTCGTCAACGGCATCCTCGACCGCTACGCGGCGACGTTGGGGCGCGACCCACGCAAGGCCGAAGGGGCCTAAGGCCATGGCGGGTGGTTTCTTCGAGAGGCTCAAGGCCGGGTTAAGCCGCACCGCGGAAGCGGTCGCGAACCTGCTCGCCCGGCCGATGGACGACCAGGCCGCCGAGGAACTCCGGGAACGGTTGATCTTGGGCGACTTCGGTCCCGCGACCGCCGACGAGGCCGTCGCCGCGGCCAAGGCGGCGTGGAAATCCGACGCCGGCCTCCGCAAGGCGGGTCCGGCGGAAGCCGCCGCCGCCGTCCTCGAAAAGGCCCTCGGCACCAGCGATCCGTGGACGATGCCCCCTGACCGTAAGCCGATCGTCATCATGTTACTCGGCGTCAATGGCGCCGGCAAAACGACCACCGCGGCGAAACTGGTTTCGCTGTGGAAGCAGCAAGGCCGCCGCGGCCTGCTCGGCGCCTGCGACACTTTCCGCGCCGCCGCCGGCGAACAGCTGGCGACCTGGGCGGCGCGCCTCGACACGGAAGTCGTCGGCGGCGCCTCCGGGGCGGATCCCGCGGCCGTGGCGTTCGACGCCGTCAAAGCGGCCACCGCACGGGGCGTGGACTTCGCGATCCTCGATACCGCCGGCCGGCTCCACACGAAGGCCCACCTCCTCGAAGAGCTCCGCAAGGTCGTGCGGGTGGTCCATAAGGCTTTACCGGACGCGCCGCACGAGAAGTGGCTGGTGATCGACGGCTCGCTCGGGGCCAACTCACTCGAACAAGCCAAGGTCTTCCACGAAGCCGTCGGCCTCACGGGCCTGGTGGTCACGAAGCTGGATGGCTCCGCGCGCGGCGGCGCCTTGGTCGCGATCGTCCGGGAACTCGGCGTGCCGGTCCGCTTCATCGGCGTCGGCGAGAAGCCCGAGGACCTGCAGGCCTTTGATAAACGGGCCTATGCCCGCTCGGTCGTCGGCCTGGGAGAGTGAGGTTGGCTTGCCACTGGGACGCGAAGCCATCAGGGTGGGCTCATGTCGGCTGAAAGCGTCACAGTGGAACTTGGCTCACGCGCCTATCCGGTGCGGATTGGTTCCGGCGTCTTCGCCGAAGCCTTAGCCGCCGCCGAGCAACGCCTCGCCCGCGGGGCGCGCGGCGTGGCGGTGACCTCGCCCGCCATCGCCGCGGCGCGGCCGGAACTTCTGCACGCCCTGCGGCAACGCCTACCGGTCTACGTCACGTCCACCGATGGCGAGAAGGCCAAGTCCGCCGACGAACTCGCGCGCGTCTGGGACTTCCTCGCGGAGCACCGCGTGGCCCGCGATGGCGCGCTCTTCGCGGTCGGCGGTGGCGTGGTCGGTGACCTCGCCGGCTTTGCCGCCGCCTCCTACCAACGCGGCATCGATTTCTATCAAGTGCCGACGACGCTCTTGGCGATGGTCGACAGCTCCGTCGGCGGCAAAACGGGCATCAACCTCGCCGCCGGCAAGAACCTCGTCGGCAATTTCCACCAACCCACCGCGGTCTTCGCCGATACGGCGTTGCTCTCCACCCTGCCCGCGCGCGAATTCGCCGCCGGCATGGCGGAAGTCATCAAGCACGGGCTCATCGCCGACCGCGCGCTCTTCGCTGAATTACAAACCACCGCACCGCTCGCGTGGGACCACCCGCTGCTCCCGCGCGTGATCCGTCGCTGCGTCGAGATTAAGGCAGCCGTCGTGGCCGGCGATGAACGCGAAACGAGCGCCCAAGGGGGGCGGGCGTTGCTCAACCTCGGGCATACCTTCGGCCATGCCGTCGAAGCCATCGCTGGGTACGGCACCTACCTCCACGGTGAAGCCGTCGCCATCGGTCTCGTCATGGCCGCGCGCCTCTCGGCGGAACTCGGACGGTGCACCGCGGCCGAAGCCGATGCCGTCGCGCGGACGCTCGCCGCGCACCAGTTGCCGACCCGCCTGCACACGGGCCTGCCGCTGGACCGCATGTTGGATGCGATGCGTCGCGACAAGAAAGTCCGGGGCGGCCAGCTCCGCTTCGTCCTGCAGGAAGGCATCGGGGCGGCCAGCACCGCCGACGATGTCCCCGAAGCAGCCGCCGTCCGGGCGCTCCTCGCTGGCGGCGCCGTCGCTTAACGTAGGCAAGCCCAGATAAGGCGCCTAACCATGACCCGCCTGCTCTTTATTCTGCTCACTGGCTGCGGACTGATCGGCTGCGGGCAACGGGCAGCCAGCCCCACCGCCGAAACGGAGACGAGCACTGCCCCGAGTGCCCCTCAGGTCAGCAGCTCGGGCTACATTAAATACTGGCCAGGCACCTTACCGATTGTGATTTCCGTGCCCCATGACGGCGCGATCATGCCGCCGGAGATTCCCGACCGCACCGTAGGTGTCACGGTCCGCGACACCTACTCACGGGCCCTCGCCGAAGCCATCCGCGCGGCCTTGATTAAGAAGTTTGGCCGTGCACCGCACCTCATCGTCTGCGAAATCTCGCGGAAGAAAGTGGACTGCAACCGTGAGTTAGCCGTCGCGACCCAAGGCCACCCCAAGGCCATCCAGGCTTGGCAGGAATTCCATCGTTTCATCGACACCGCGGAGCTAAGCGTCCTCGCGCAAACCCCGCACGGGCTCTACCTCGACATCCACTCGCATGCTCACCCGAACAAGCGAATCGAAATCGGCTACCTCTTAAAAAGCGCTGACCTAAAGTTGACCGACCACGAACTGGATACCGACGAGACCGTGCGGGCACGGAGTTCAATTCGTCAACTCGGGCGCCTCACCCCGACTGGCTTCGCCGAACTCGTCCGCGGCCAGACTAGCCTCGGTGGCCTACTCGAGGCCCGCGGCCTCGCCGCTGTACCCTCCCCAAAGCAAACGCTGGCCGCTGGAGAGCCCTACTTCAATGGTGCGTACGACATCGCAGCGCACGGATCGCGCGACAAGGCACAGCTTGACGGAATCCAACTGGAAGTACCGGTACAGATGCGTGATACGGCCGAACATCGTGCAGCCACCGCCCAAGCCTTGGCCGATGCGTTGGAGGTTTATTTCGAGCGACACTTTCGGGTGAAGCTCGCCGCCGACCCAGTCGGGCGGTAAACGCTTAAGGCTTCGGGCCGACCACGGGCTGCACCGCGCGCCAATCGCCCTCGCGGAGGCGTTGGTCGTTCTTCTCGTTAGCCGCTTTGAGGCGGTCTTCGAGCTTACCTTCCTTGGGTGCTTCGCCGGCCAAGGCGGCGGCGGCGGGGCTCTTCTCCGCCACGAACGACGGGTCGTTCTTCGGAATGGCGCAACCGCCGAGGGCGAGGGCGAGACAGGTCAGGAAGGTTTTCATCAAGCTTGGGCGCGCTTACGGGCATCGGTTTCCAGCCAAGCGCGCAAGGCGAGGGCCGAACGCTTCGCCCGCTCACGGGCGGCGACGAGGTCGTCGGCATCTTCGGCTGGGGCGGCCGCAAATGAATAGAACTTCACCTTGGGCTCGGTGCCCGACGCCCGGACCGCGAGGCGGCGACCATCGGCCAGCTCGGCCATGATGAACTCCTCCTTCGGGACGCGCTCGCCTTCGGCATCGAGGATTTCGTCGCGCTCGTAGTCGGTCACGCGGACGACCTTGACGCCGTCGATTTCCTTGGGCGGGTGCGCGCGCCACGTGGACACGATCCGGCGGATGGCGGCGGCGCCTTCCGCGCCTTCGAAGGAAAGGTTGAGGAGGTCCTCGTGGTGGGCCCCATGCACGAGGTGCAGGGCGTCGAGCGCGTCCAGCAACGTCCGACCGCGCGCACGCAGGACGGCGGCGAACTCGCAGAGCATCACGACGGTCGCATTGGCGTCCTTATCGCGGACCGCATCATCGGCGAGGTAGCCGTAGCTCTCTTCGGCGCCCAAGAGGAAAAGCGCGGAGTGGCGCAACGCCAGCGGCGCGCGGCGATGGAGCGGGAGGGCCGGCGCGTCGGCGCCCGCCCCCGCGGCGAGTTTGCTCGCCCAGCGTTCGAGCTTCCGGGCGATCCACTTGAACCCGACCAACGTCTCGACGCAGCGAATGCCGTGGCGGGCGCAGATGGCCTGGACGAGCGGGGTCGTGACGAGGGACTTGACCACGACCGCGGCGTCCGTTCCCGCCGCGGGTAAGATCCCGGCGTCCTTCAAGGAAGAGATCCGGAACTCCGTCAAGAGGGCCGCGACCTCATTGCCGGTCAGCAGGCGATAGCCACCCTTCGGCAGCGGGCAAGCGGCCCCGACGCGGTCGGAATCCGGGTCGGTCGCCAAGACGAGGTCGGCGCCGATTGCTTCGGCATGCTGGAGGGCGAGGACGAACGCCGCGGGGCTTTCGGGGTTGGGTGAAGGGACCGTCGGGAAGCGGCCGTCGTGTTCGCGTTGCTCATCCACGACGAACGGGTCGAGGCCGACGCGCCGGAGGGCGGGGACGACCATGACGTCGCCGGTGCCGTGCAGGTTGGTGTAAACGACCTTGGGCGCATGACGGGAGAGCACTTCCTGATCGACGACCAAGGCGGCGAGGCGCGCAAGGTACGCGTCTTCCGCGGCGGCGGGCACGGTCAAGACGCCCGCGAGGTTCTTCTCGAGGTAAGGCTCGACGTCGGCCAAGCCGATCCGCCCGACATGCTCCACGATCGCAACGTCGTCGGGGGGCGTGACTTGCCCGCCGTCCGCGAGGCAGCACTTGAAGCCGTTATCGTGCGAAGGGTTGTGGCTGGCCGTGATGACCACGCCCGCGTGGGCGCCGAGGTGGCGGACCGTGAAGCTCAATTGCGGCGTCGAGCGGGCATCGGCGAAGAGGTACGCCTCGCCCCCCAATTGGGTCCAGGCCGAGGCGAGGAGTTCCGCAAAGTGGCGGGAGAAATGCCGGACATCATGGGCGACCACGAGCCGGGGGGTCGGATGCTTGGCGGAGACTTGGCGCCAGAGGCCGAGCCCGGCGCGGAGGACGTTGAAATCATTCAGGCAAGCCGAGCCGACGGCGGCCCGGATGGGTAAACCCGCGGCGTCGAGTTCGTTGGCGGCACTGACTCGGCCGACCGTGCGGCCGCGCATGCCCCCGGTGCCGAAGGCGATGCCTTTATAGAACCGGTCTTCAAGTTCCGCCCAGGCCCCTTGGGTGACCAGATCGGCCAGGGCCTCGACCGCGGCCGGGGGAAGGGCGCCGGATTCGAGCCAAGCCGTGGCATTCGTCAGGGAGGCCGCGGAAAGCTGGCCCTTGGATTTGGCCGTCTTAAAGGCAGAAAGGACGGAGGCGGAAGCGCTCATGAACCCCCAGTGTTAGCGTCTGGCGGGCTGGCACAAGCCCGGAGCAATGGGGGAGGCGGGGGTTGACACTGGGCAGGCATTGGCAAGGGTTGAACCCCCATGGCCGAAGACAGCTCCAAAAAGCGTCCCCCCAGCGACGATGACCGTAATCTCGTGGTCGTAGACGAAGACTTTGCGAACGCCGACGCGGAAGACCGCCTCTGGCTGTTCTGGGAACGGAACAAGAACCTGATCGTCCGCGGCACGACCGTGGTCGTGTTGGCCATCATCGGGGCCATTGGCTTCCATTTCTGGCAAGAATCCAAGCGGGAAGATCTCGGTCTAGCCTATGTGGCTTGCCAAGATGAAGCCGCTCGTCGGGCCTTCGCCGCCGCCCACCCAGGGGAACCCCTCGCCGCCGTCGCCCTCCTCGAAGTGGCCGACGACCTCCGCCGGGCCAACAAGCTCGAAGAAGCCGCCAAGACCTACGAAGCCGCCGGCAAGTCCGTCGTCGGCGACGCGAAAGCCATCAAGGCCATCGCCACCCGCGCCCGCCTCTACGCCGCGCTCACCCGCCATGAACTTGGCCAAGCCGAAGCCATCGCCGCCATCGTCGCCGTCGCCGAAGATAATGCGGCGCCGGACACCCTCCGGGGCTACGCCATGTACGTCCTCGCCAACCTCGCCCTCACCAAGGGAGACAGCGCCGACGCCGCCAAGTGGGTCAACCTCATGGACAAGCGCCTGAAGCCCAACCATGTGTGGGCCTCCGATAAGGCTTGGCTCGTCCGTTCCGAACCTTCGCTGCTCACCCCGGTGGGCGCACCCCCCGCGCTCCCCGCGGGTAAGTAAGCCTCGATGAGCGACGTCGCGCCGCAGCCGGAGGCCGCCGTGGCGGCTGAACGCCTGACCAAGCGCTACGGTTCGCTGACGGCGATCGAAGACCTCACCTTCTCCGTCGCGCCGGGTGAAGTCGTCGGCTTCCTGGGGCCCAATGGCGCCGGCAAGTCGACCACCATGCGCATCCTCTCGGGGACGATGGCGGGGACTTCGGGGCGGGCCGCCATCTGGGGCGTCTCCGTCGCGCTCAACCCGGCGGAAGCGAAACGCCACATGGCGTACATGCCGGAGAACAACCCGCTCCCCGAAGACCTGCGCGTCGAGGAATACTTGCGCCTGCGGGCCCGGCTCAAGGACGTCGACGCCGGCCAGGTGGACGCGCGCGTCAACCAGGTGATGGAAGACTGCGACCTGGTGCGCCGCGCTTCGGGACGCCTCATCGGCCAACTCTCCAAAGGCTTCCGCCAACGGGTCGGCATCGCGGATGCGCTCTTGGCCCAGCCCAAGGTCGTCATCCTCGATGAACCCACCATCGGCCTCGACCCGCACCAGATCCTCGGGATCCGCGACCTCATCCGTTCGCTCCGCGGCCAGATGGCGGTGCTGATCTCGAGCCACATCCTGCACGAAGTCGAACAAGTCTGCGACAAGGTCGTCATCATCAACCGCGGCCGCCTCGTCGCCCAAGGCCGTACCGACGACCTGCGTCGCGAGCTCCTCCCGCACGCCGGCTTCACCGTCGTGACCAAGGCCAGCCAGGCGGAACTCACCGCGCTGTGCACCGCCGCCGAACCCGCCGCCACGGTCGAAGCGGGGGTCGCGACCGACCTCGGCTGGAGCCGTTACCGCGTGATCCTCCCGGCGCAATCGCCGGCGCGCGAGACCCTCGCCACCACGTTGCTCGGCGCCGGCCTGCCGCTCCGCGAAATCGCCGAAGAGCGCTACGGCCTCGAAGACATCTTCCTCGCGGCCACGCGCCGCACCCCCGCGGAGGGCCGCCGTTCCTGACCATGCGACACTTCCGCACGCTCTTGGCGCACGAACTCCGGACCGCCCTGCTCTCGGGCAACACGTGGGCTTCGGCCGCGCTGTTCCTCGCGCTCATGGGCGGCATCCACTTCTTCGCGTTGTTGGAATGCAGCCGCGCGCCGCAACCTTGGACGCCGGTCGAAGCCACCTTCCGCCTGTTCTGGCTGCCGTTGCTCTGCGTGCTCCCGCTGCTCACCATGCGCAGCTTCGCCGAAGAACGACGGAGCGGCACGTTATCCGCGCTCCTCACCACGCCCGCCAGCACCGCGGCCATCGTGTGGGCGAAGTTCCTCTCCGCTTGGCTCACGTGGGCCGCGTTCTGGTGCGCCTTCCTGCTCTTCCCTTGGCTCGTCGACGCCCGCCTCGGGACCGTCGGCGATCAACGCCTGAGCGACCCCGCGACGCTGTTCGGCGGGCTCTGCTTCGTGCTGGTCAGCGGGCTGCTGCATGTCGCCTTGGGCATCCTCTGCAGTTGCCTCACCCGCAGCGCCGCCCTCGCCGCGTTGCTGACCTTCATCAGCCTCCTCGGCCTCACCGCCGTCGGCGGCGCGATGGAATCGTTGCCGATCGAAAGCTGGTCGTGGCTGGGTTGGCTGCGCGAACCCGCCGCGCACCTGCGCACCTTCGGTCACCTGCAGGATTTCGCCGGCGGCATCCTCGATTCCCGGCCGCTCGTGCTCTACGTCACCGGCATGATGCTCTCGCTTGGGTTGGCCGTGTTGGCCGTGGAGGGCCAAGAATAAGATGGCCCCGCCCCGCGATGACTTCGGCGCCGTCCGCCCGCTCCGCCGCTTCAACCGGCTGACCCAAGCCTTGCTCGCCATCGGCTTGGCCGTGACGGTGAACTATCTCGCCTCGCAAACCGAGTTCCGCTTCCGCCAGGACCTGACGTGGGACCACCGGCATTCGCTGGCGGCGGAGTCCGCCGAGACGGTCCGCGTGGCGGGCCGGAAGAGTCCCGTCGGCGACAAGCAGAATCGGAATTGGGTCCGCGCCATGGTGCTGTCGGACAACTTCAGCGAAGGCGACACCGGCCTCCGGAGCCAACTCGTCAAGCTGCTCGAAGCCTACAAGCTGGAAGCCTCGCGCACCGGCGGCGAATGGTTCAACGTCCTGCAGGTCAGCAGCGGCCTCAACCAAGAAGCCCTCTCGGAAGTCGCCGCCCGCCATGGCCCGCCGGGACGCAACATCGGCCTGATCCTCACCTGCGGCACGCGCGCCAAGTTCGTCACCCTCGCCGAGCTCGTCGACCTCAACGCGGCCAAGGTCGTGACCTTCCGGGGCGAAGAAGCGGTGACCTCGGCCTTGCTCGAAGTCACCGAGGACCGGCCCGCCATCTGCTACGTCACGCGCGGCCACGGGGAACTCGGCCTCAGCGACACGTCGCCTTTACGCGGCCTTTCGCAACTCTCCCGCCAGCTGCGCAACCGCAACTTCATCCTGCGCGAGCTCGACCTCCCGACGGCATCGGAAATCCCCCGCGACGCCTCGATGGTCCTCATCGCCGGCCCGCAAGCGGCGTTCTCGGCCGCCGAAGCCGAACGGCTCCGCAGCTACCTCTACGACCGCAACGGCCGCGTGTTGGCCTTCCTCGAGCCTGGCCGCGAGCATGGCCTCGAAGCGGTGTTGTCCGAATGGGCGATCTTCTCGCCGGACGCCCTCCTGCAGGAAAATGACCCCGCCTGCCGCACCGCGGATGGCGACATCGCCGTCCGGCTGCTCCCCGAGAAGGTCCACCCGCTGACCCGCGTGCTGCGCGAACAAGACCTCCCCCTCGTGGTCACGCGTGCGCGCCCCGCGCGCTTCGATGAAGGCAGCACCCCGGACAGCACGCTTTCCGTGACGCCGCTGGTCTTCTCTTCCAATGTCCGCAACGGCGCCATGCTCTCCTGGGGTGAAGCCGACCCCTTGCGGCGCCCGATCAGTTTCGACCCCGACCGCGATCATCCCGGCCCCGTCTGCATCGCCGCCGCCGCCGAACGGGCTGCGGGTATCCGCAAGGGCTCGGGCAGCATCGGTGGCCGGCTCATCGTCGTCGGCACCACCGACCTGATCTCCAACGCCCGCCTCAACCGCGGAGGGAACCAAGCCTTCGTGACCCAATGCGCCGCGTGGCTGTCGGACCGCGACCGGGCCATCTCCCTTCCGACCCGCGCCGCCGGCGTCTATCAAGTCAACGCGACCGCCGCGGACTTCTGGGCCTTGGCGCTCCGCTTTGGGGGGATTCCCTTGGCGGTCTTGTTAGTCGGGCTTGCGGTTTCCGTCTGGCGCCGCAGAAGTTAAGGGTCCCATGCGGATCGCCCGCACCACCCTTGTCCTCCTTTTAGCCAACCTCGTCGCATTCGGCCTGGTGTGGCGGGCGACCTCCGCCCATCGGCAAACGGTGGCCAGCCAAGACCTGCTGTTTCCGGCGGCCCTCGCGAAGATCGAGCTGACCGAATCCGGCCAGAAGCTCGTCCTCGAGAAGCGCCCGGGTTCCTGGCGCATCACCGCCCCCATCGAATGGCCCGCCAACCTTTGGGCCGTGCAGCGCCTGCTCGACGAGATTCGCTTCATCGATGGGGACAAAGGGTTTGCGACCGCCGAAACGAAGGCCGCGGGTGGCAGCCTCGCCACCTACGGGCTCGCCACACCGCGCTGGACGCTGCGCACGACCTCCGATGCGGGCGCGACGCTCGAAGTGAAGATCGGCGAAAACAAGGATACCCGCCGGCTCTTCCTGCTGACGGCGGACGGCAGCCGGATCATTCCTTTGGGCGATGCCATGGCGGCCGCGCTGGAAGCCAAGCCCGAGAGTTACCGCGTCGACAAGATCTTCGAGATCGCCGACTTCGAGGTACGCACCGTTTCCGCCCGTCTCCGCCAGAAGGATGGCGATAGCGTCACTTCCCTCTCCTACGAGGAACGCACCCGCCCGGGACGCAAGAACCAAGGCCCGGAGTGGCGCTTTGAAGCCCCGTTCGATGCCTTGGCCGACCCCGATCGCGCCACGAAAGCCATCGCCGACCTCGCCAATCTCCGGGCCGTGAAATTCGCCGAGGCCGAAGAGAACGAAACAGGCTTGGCCACGCCGGAACTCCGGGTCGGCCTCGAAGGCAACTCGCGACGCCAAGTCCTGCTCATCGGCAAGCCCAAGGTCGGCGCCCCCGCCCAACGGTGGGCCAAGCTGGAGGACAACGCCTCCCTTTTCCTCATCGAAACGAAGGCCCTCGCGGAATGGGAAAACCCGAAGGCCACCCTCGCTTCAGCTCGACCGGCCGACTTCGATCCCGAACTCGCCAGCGGCCTGACCATCACCTCCGCCGGTCGCTTCATCACCTTGCATCGCCTCGACGCCACGGGCGCCGAACCGCGCTGGGAAATCCCCGTCGCCCCCGGCTCCACGGCGACCAAACGTCGCGAGGCCGACGGCAAGCTGATCCGCGAGTTCCTGACCGCGCTCACGCGCCTGCGCGCCACGCCCGCGGGGCCCACCGCCACCCCGGCGCTCGTCCCCGCGGGTCAACTTCCCGCCGAAGCGCTGCATAAGGTCGAAGTCGAATTCGGCGGCGACCGTCTCGCCCTCTCGTTCTACGCCGCCCCCGCCGCAGCGGCGGCTCCGGGTTCCTTGCTCGTCCACCAAAAAGGGGCCCCGCTCGCGGCGGTCTGCGACATCTCCCTCCTGCGCAATGCCCAAGCCGCCGTCGACCCGAAAGCCTGGCGTAACCGCGCACTCGCGGAACTGGCGGCGGGCGCCAAAGTGAGCGGCCTGCGGCTCACGGAAAAAACCGACGGGAAGGTCATCGGTGAAGCCCGTCTGGGGCCCGACGGCAATTGGGCGGGGACCGGACGCCTCGACCCGGCCAGCAGCCGCCGACTCGCCGCAGCCCTCATGCAGGTCCGCGCGGCGGAATTCCCCACGCGCGACATCGGCGCCGGTGATTTCCGCTACGAACTCCGCATCACCGACCAAGTCGCGGCGGGCGCCACGGGGGCGAGCGAATCGTTCCGTACCTACCTCTGCACGACGCCGCTCAACCGCACCGCCGTCCTCGTCCGCGATGAAGGCGATGGCGATGATTTCCTGCTGGAAGCCTCGCTGGCCGAAATCCTCATCCCGCTGCTCGGGACGGATGGGCGATGAACACGGCGCCGGCAGTCTCGGCCTTCCGCAAATTCCTCCGCGGGTTGGTCTACACCGGCCTCGGGCTCCTCTTACCGGTCCAACTGGCCCTGCTCTGGCTCGCGTCGCTGGACGCCCCCGTCCAACTGCCGTCCAGTTTGACGGCCACGTTGACGGATCGTTTGGCCCAGCAGGGCCTCCGCTTGCAGGCGCGGCATTTCTGGGTTCTGCCCGACCAATCATTGGCGGCGGACGATGTCACGCTGGAGATCGTCGGCCTCACGGGCGAAGTCTTCACCGCCACCCGAGTGGAGGTCGGCGTCAGCCTGCCCGAGCTGCTCGCCGGCCGCGTGAGCCCCACGCGCATCCGCCTCCGTGGCGGCAAACTCTGGTGTCCGGCTTCGGTCTCCCGCCTCGGCCAAAGCCGCCTGCTCATCGAGGACATCCGGCTGGAAGCGCGCCGGGAAGGTCGCTGGTTGATGGTGCCTTCCCTGCTCGCCCGCTCCGGTAAATTTGTCGCCGCCTTCCATGGCGAACTCCCGTCCGCCGTCCTCCAGCGCGACACCGCAGGCGGTGAAGATCCCGACAGCGCCAGCACCCCTGAGCGCACCGCCAAGTTCCTGCGCCAGATTGAAGAAACCCTCTTGGTTGCGGAACGCTCCGGAGGGGCTTCGCTCAACCTGGAGGCCCGCGGAGACGCCGACGGCGGGGCTCGCCTGCGCGGGCATGCGGTCCTGGGGAACGACTGGTCGCAAGAGGGGCTTGGCCTGATCCAGGCACGCGAACTGTTGGCCTTGGGCGAGTTGAAGATCGATGCGCGCGGGGCGCTCCTCGCATGGCAGGCACGGATCACGGGGAAGCAGCTTTCTTTCCGCGAGATTCAGGGCGGGCAGCTCACGCTGCAGCTGGATGGCTCCGGCAACCTCGTGGAAACACAGGGCCATCTTTCCTTGGACGCCGTGACCGTGGGTCAATTCTCCGGCTTAAGCCTCCGGTCCAAACTCTCCCGAACCCTCTCGCCCACTGGGCAAGCCAGCCTGCGCGCCCGCTTCGACGCGGCCACCGCCACCAGCACCGTCCACGGCTTGGCCATCTGGACGCCGGCGACGACGACCACCGAGCTGGACGGATTCTCCCTCCGGATTCCCGAGGGACAGGTTGCGGCGGCCGATCTGCACCGGGCGGTACCGGCGATTGCTACGGCCTTAGCTCCCTTGGCCGGCGACCTCACGGGCGTGCTCAACCTGAGCGACATCCATGCGCAGCGCACCCCCGCCGGCTGGCAAGTCGACGGCGAGGTCAGCTTCAGCGGGTTGGATGTGCTTGGTCTCTCCCCGCGGGCGGTGGCCCCGACCCGCAACCTGCCCTTCAGCACCAAGTTCTCGTTCGCCCCCGAACGGACGCCCTACGCGTTGCTCCTCCGTGACACGCGCCTCGCGAGCGTCGTCGGCGAAGCGGATTGCTCCCTCGATCCGGGCGGGCCCTTCGCCTTGCGCCTGCGCGGCGAACTCCAGCCCGCCGCGCTGGACCGCCTCCTCGGCGATTGGTGGATCGCGCTGTGGAAACTCTTCGCGGCGAAACAACATCCCTACGCGACCATCGACGTGAACAGCCATTGGGGCGACCACCAGAGCGAGGTTCGTGGCCGGGTCCTGCTGCAGGACTTCACCTTCATGCAGGCGCCTTTCCGTTCCGTCGAAATCCTGGTGGATGCCGACGCCAAGGGCACGCAGATCGGCCTGCACCGCCTCAGCGGCGCGGGGAAGGATGATGGCTCCCTCGATGGGAGCGTCGTGTGGGATTGGACGAAGAAAGATTCGGTGGCCGGCCCCTTCATCCAGTTGCGCGGCAACCTGCAACCTTGGGTCGCGGCGCGCTGCGTGAGCGCCGACCTCGGCGAAGCCATGCGCGGCCTGCGCTTACCCGCGGACCACGAGCTCCGCCTCGACATCCAACCCAAAGGCCTGGAATTGGACGTGAAGGCGCGCGTGATTTGCGAAGGCGCGTTCACGGCCTGGGGCATTGAAAGCCGCGGGCTCACCCTCGACGTGTCCAGCCAGACGCAGGACCTGCAGATTTCAGCCGTGCTCGCGCTGGCGAACGGCCAAGCCACGCTGGGCATCCGCGGCGACCCCTTGAAGGATTCACAGGTCTCCCTCGTCCTCAAAGGGTGTGACCCCAAGAAGGTCGCCAAGATCGTGGAGCAATTCGACCCGCCCAAGCCGACCGCCGGCGCCACGCCGCCCCCAGCCGCCCCCGCACCGACGCCACCCGGCGGCCCCGGTAAGCTCGACCTGAAGTTCACCGGCGCCATCAACCTCCAAACGCCCCGCCTGCTCAAAGGCCGGGGTGACTTCGAACTCCTCGACCCGGACCTCAAGCGCGTCCGGCTCTTGGGCGGGGTCTCGAACTTCCTGGAAGCCATCGGCATTAAGGCGACCTCCTACGACCTGACCCAAGCCTCGGGGCAATTCGGCTGCTTGGGGGGGCGGGCTTACTTCCCCGACCTCGTTATTAAAGGACCCGATGCCCGTTTGACCCTGGCCGGGGAAATAGACCTTCAGGCCTCCACCCTCGAGTTCGAAGGGGACTTCTCCCTCCCCAAGAAGGGCGGGTTCAATCCCCTGGAAATCCTCAATATCAACCGCGCCTTCCTCAGCCTCAGCCGGGTGCGCATTAAAGGCCCCCTAGCCGACCCCGAAATCAGTGCTTTAGCGAAGCTTTCTGACATACTTAACCCAAACAAGGAAAGCAACTTAGGTAAAATACCCCCCTCATTGCTGGAATGAGGGTTGATTTGCCCCCCCGTCCCGCTGTATCAGTCTGGTCCACCCCCTCACGGAGGACATTACCTTGGACCTTAATAAGATCAAACAAGTCGTGGATTTAATGAAGAAGTCGGACCTTTCCGAATTCGAAATCCAGGACCAAGAATTCAAGCTGCGGATCAAGCGCGACCTACCAGGACGCGTTCCGGCCCCGGCCCCCGCCCCGGCTGCCCCGGCCCCCGTGACTGCCGCCCCCGCCCCGGTGGCTGCCGCCCCGGCTCCCGTAGCCGCTGCCCCGGTCGCTGACCCCAATGTAAAGGTCATCACCTCCCCGATGGTCGGCACCTTCTACGCCACCCCCTCGCCGGACTCCCCTAATTTCGTCGCCGTGGGCTCGCCCGTGAAGGCCGACAGCGTGGTCTGCATCATCGAAGCCATGAAGGTGATGAACGAAATCCAGTCCGAACTCTCCGGCACGATTGTCGAATGCCTCGTGGCGAGCGGTACCTCGGTCGAATTCGGCCAGCCCCTCTTCCGCGTGAAGGTTGGCTGATCACCGATTCCCCGAGCATGAACAAAATCCTCATCGCCAATCGCGGCGAAATCGCCCTGCGCGTCATCCGCGCTTGCCGCGAGCTGGGCATCAAGACCGTCGCGGTCTACTCCCAGGCCGACGAACAGTCCCTGCACGTCCAGCTGGCCGATGAGGCCGTCTGCATCGGGCCCGGCCCCAGCAAGGACTCGTACCTCCGCGAGGACCGCATCATCTCGGCCGCCGAGATCACCAACGTCGACGCCATCCACCCGGGCTACGGCTTCCTTTCCGAGCGCGCCGGCTTCGCCGAGAAGTGCGCCACGGCCAACATCAAGTTCATCGGTCCGCGCCCCGAAGCCATCCGCCTCATGGGCGACAAGGCCGTGGCCCGTCAGACCGCCGCGAAGGCCAAGGTCCCCACGGTCCCCGGCTCCGATGGCCCCGTCGACAACCAGCGCGAAGCCATCAAGGAAGCGCAGCGCATCGGCTTCCCCGTCATCATCAAGGCCGTCGCCGGTGGCGGCGGCAAGGGCATGCGCATCGTGCACAATGCCGCCGCTTTCTCCAAGGAGTTCGACAGCGCCCGCAGCGAAGCCGAAAAGGCCTTCGGCAACGGCTCCGTCTACATCGAAAAGTACATCGAACAGCCCCGCCACATCGAGTTCCAGATGCTGGCCGACGAGCATGGCAAGGTGCTCCACCTCGGTGAGCGCGATTGCTCCGTGCAGCGTCGCCACCAGAAGCTGATCGAAGAGTCCCCCTCTCCCTTCCTCACCCCGAAGCTCCGCGAGGAGATGGGTAAGGTCGCCGTCCGCCTGACGGAATCCATCGGTTACCACAACGCCGGCACCATCGAGTTCCTCGTGGATCGCCACGGGAAATTCTACTTCATGGAGATGAACACCCGCATCCAGGTGGAACACGGCGTGACCGAAGAGGTCACCGACATCGACTTGGTGCGTCGCCAGATCCTCATCGCCTGCGGCGAGAAGCTGGAGCTCAACCAGAAGGACATCAAGATCACCGGCCACGCCATCGAGTGCCGCATCAACGCCGAAGACCCGGCCCGCAACTTCACGCCGAGCCCCGGCACCATCGGCCTGTACTACACGCCGGGCGGCCACGGCGTCCGCGTCGACTCCCATTGCTACTCGGGTTACACCATCCCACCGAACTACGATTCCATGGTGGCCAAGCTGATCTCGGTCGGCGCGAACCGCCAGAAGGCGCTCGACCGCATGCACCGCGCGCTCAGCGAGTACATCATCCGCGGCATCCACACCACCATCCCGGTGTGCCGCGCGATCATGAAGGATCCGGTCTTCCGCCAAGGCGGCGCCACGACGAAGTACCTCGAGGACTTCTTCGAACGCACCCCGAAGGAACTCTGGTCGGCGGCCCCCCTCACCTGAGGACGGTACCTCTTCGATGAGCGCTCCTTCGCGCCCCACTCCGGCCCAGACCGCGCGTCTGCGCACGGGGGGTGACCACTTGCGCTTCGCCAACAAACTGCTGCAGGCGTCCGACGTGGCCTACGGCCAAGGGTTCCTCGACGAGCAGGAGGAATCGCTGACCCTGATGGGCGCCGCCACGGGGCTGGCCTGGGAAAAGCTGCCGCAGTGCTTCGAGCGCGCCCTCAAGCCGGCCGAGAAGGCGAAGTTCCTCGCCCTGCTCGAGCGCCGCGTCTTCGAACGCATCCCCACGGCTTACCTCGTCGGCGAAGCCTGGCTCGGTGGCCTGCGTTTCCGCGTCGATGAACGCGTCATCGTACCGCGCTCGTACTTCGTGGAACTGATCCCCGAAGCCATCCCTCGCTGGCTGCCGCCGATCGAGCAGGTGAAACGGGTGGCCGACGTCTGCACGGGCTCGGGCTGCCTGGCCATCCTCCTCGCGAAGCGTTTCCCGCAGGCCAAGGTGGATGCGACCGACCTATCCGCGCCCGCCCTCGAGGTGGCGAAGCTGAACGTCGCCGACCACGGTGAAGCGAAGCGCATCCAGCTCCACGAGACGGACACGATGACCGCGCTGCTCGGCGGCCCGAAGTTCGACCTGATCCTCAGCAACCCGCCCTATGAACCGGAAGGCATCTACCGCCGCCTGCCCGCGGAATTCAAGAAGGAGCCCAAGAACTCCCTGGTCTCCGGCAAGGACGGCCTCGATGTGATCCGCAAGCTCCTCGCCCAAGCCACCGAACTCCTGCAGCCGCACGGCGTGCTGGTCATCGAAGTCGGCGGCCTCCGCGACGCGATGCACCAGGCTTGGCCGAAGCTCCCGATGCTCTGGCTGCCGACGGCGGACGGGCTCGACTGCGTCGTGCTGATCCAAGCCGCCGACCTCCGCGCGGCCTTGGTGAAGTCACCACGCGCGGGGCGCGGGCGTTGATTCCAGTCGATCCTGCGTCGTCTTCGGCAACTTCGGGAAGAAATCGAGGCCGGTCAGCGTCTCGACCTGGCGGATGCTCACGACATAGCGCGTGAGTTCGTGGTCACGCCAGTTCTCCTCATGCGGCACGAGATACGCGATGGCACGCAGGCCGCGCTGGTCCTCCGCGTACTCCGAGATCACCATCCAAAAGGCCTCGGGGACGGGAATACGGCCGACCTGCTTCGCGGGTGGCTTCGTGAAGACCGGGCCGACCTGCACCCAGACGGTGCCATAGCGCTCGACGTAGCGGCGAACGATGCGCTGCTCGAGGTCCTTCCAAATTCCGGCATTGAGGGCATGGAGCTGCGGGACGATGTTCGACAGCAGGAACGTCTCCTTCTGGGCTTCCTCGCCGTAGCAGACTGAGATCGCGTAGTTGGGAGCCAAGTGACCACGGTCGTAGCCTGAACGGACGAACTCGCTGGTCGTCACGCGCGCGGACGTGCGGGTATCCGTCTTGAAGGTGCTCGGTCGCTCCAAGCGGACGTCCGGATAGGGAAAGACGCGGTAGGAAGACCAGCGCGGGGACGGGAGGCTTTCATCGTAACCGACGCTGTAGCCTTGGTTCACGAGACGCTTCAGGCCGCGCTGGTCGCTCGGCTCGCCGTAAGGAGCGGTGGCGCCTTGGTCGGGGACCGGCGCCGGCACCACCTCGCCCTTCACGGCCTCGGTGCGATCGGCGAACTGATCGAGCGTCCCGACGACCTTGTCGGGCGTCATCCCGTCTTCGCGGACGCCGTCGACGACATTCAGGACGTGTTGCTCGATGGCGATCTTGCCGGGTCGGTCCGATAGGCCGTAGACGATCAGCAAAGCGACGAGACAGGCGCAAATGCCGACCGTGAGCCACCCGAGCAGTTTCAAGAGGCGCCGCATCTTAGCGGGTCAAGTAATAGCACTGCCAGGCCCAGTGGACGATCAATGTGCCGACGAAAGTCCGGCGGAGGACCTTCTCGCCGCGGTCATCGACGGAAAGCCGTAAGCGCAGCGTATCGCGGCGCAGCCAAAAGACCGCCGCGTAGACCGTCCAGAGCACCCCGCTCAGGACGACGAGGAAGAACCCGGGGTGAAACTTCAGGGCCGCGAAAAAGTTGAGGTGCACCAACTGGCGGGCGCAGCGCGTGCCGCCGCAGCCGAGGCAAGGCAGGCCCGTGTACTCATGGAAGAGACACGGCGGCAACGACCAGCCCGTCTGGAACCAACCCCAAGCGAAGAGCGCACCGCCCAGAAATACCAGCGGCCACACGAGCTCGTGGTTGAGCTCGCCGGGAAAGGCGGGGCGACGGACGAGGCCGATTTTCACTTAAGGGCCGCCCCCTCCCGTCATGGAATCGAAGACCAGCACGAAGAGTCCTCCGCAACAGACGATGAAGGGAATCAGCACGACGGAGATCGCCACCTTCCACCAAGCCAGCTGATGCACGCGAGACAGCGCGATGACGTTCGCGACCACCTGCCATGGCAGCACGATGCACGAGAACAACGGGATGAAACTGGCCAAGAAGAAGGCCCCGTAGACGTAGCTGTTCGCGCGGAAACAACCCGCATAACCGCCCTTCGGCCCCCACGGAAGCAGGAGCACATGGGTCGCGGCGCTGACCACGAAAGTCAGGAGCGGGGCGCAGAGGGCGAAAACGGCGCTGATCACCGCGACCAAAGCGAAATAGCCGCCCGTCGAAAGGTTCCGCGTCCATTCATTGAGGTTCGGGTCGGCGCGCAGATCCGCCAAGATCTCATCGCCCGCCACGGCAAGGAGCGCCCCGTAGACGAGCAGGAAGAGCAGGAGGACCGGACCGATAGAGAGGTAGTTGAAGGACAACGCACGGCCCCACCCTCCGGCGGCGGGAAGACCGTCGAACGTCTGCACCGGATTGAGGGCGACATCCTTGATCGTGCCGAAGTAATTGCTGAACGAGGAACCGCGCTCCCAAGCGGGCATCGGTTGAGCGGTCGCGGCTTGCGCGGACTCCGGCGGCGCCGAGGGGATGCCGAGACCGGCGAACTCCGGCCATTGGCTCAACGGCGTCCAGGCCGACATCCCTTCGCGCCAGCCTTGGTCGGACGGCAGGAAGCGACCCGCCAGCAGGCCAGCGGAGACCTCCTCTTGGCTGAAGACTCCGAGCTGGGCGGGGGGGCGGGCGACGTGGATTTGCATGGTTAAGTCGACGGTCTAACCCTCAACGCATCCTGCTGATGGCAGGAAGAAGGATGGCCGCATAAGCGCCGCAACAGAGACAACAAGGGATGACCACGACCGAAATCAGCACCTTCCACCAAGCGATCTGATGGACGCGGGACAGCGCGATGACGTTCACGACCACCTGCCACGGTGCCGCGACGTAGTTCAGGCAAGGGATGCAGGTCAGCGGGAAGAAAGCGCCATTCACATAAGCGTTGGCCCGGAAACTCTCGGCGTAACCCCCGCGCGGACTCCACGGCAAGAGCAAGATGTAGGTGAAAGCGCTGCTCACGAAAAGCCCCAGCGGGGCAACGAGGGCGATGCAGAAGACGAAACCGAACAACAACCCCACCAAACCACCGACGGAGAGGTCCTGCAGGAAGCGCGGTGCACTCGCATCCCCACGCATGCCTTGCAAGATATCCTCGCCCATCACGGCCACGATCAAGGCATAGAGCGCGGCGAGCAGAAACAGCGCAGGGAAAGTCGTTAAGTAATTGTAGATCAGCGGACGGCCGAAGCCGCCCTGCGCGGGGAGATTGTCGAACGTCTGCACCGGATTGAGGGCGACATCCTTGATCGTGCCGAAGTAATTCTGGATCGACGAACCACGCTCCCAAGCTGGCATCGGTTGAGCGGTCGCGGCTTGCGCGGATTCCGGCGGCGCCGAGGGGATGCCCAGGCCGGCGAACTCCGGCCACTGGCTCAACGGCATCCAGGCGGACATCCCTTCGCGCCAGCCTTGGTCGGACGGCAGGAAGCGACCCGCCTGCAGGCCAGCGGAGACCTCCTCTTGGCTGAAGACTCCGAGCTGGGCGGGGGGGCGGGCGACGTGGACTTGCATGAGTGAATCGGTAGGGAATAACCCGTGGAACGGCAAGACCGTAGGATAGGCACCAGACGCTTACACCCTCGACATCAAAACCCCGAACAGTGCCGCCAAGCCGCAACCACAGCAGCAGACGAAGAGGACGTAACTGAGCGCGGCTGAACCAAAGACCACCCAAGGGCTGACCTGCAAGGCGGCCCCGACGACGCGAAAGTGGATGACCAGGTAAGGGATGAAACAGAGGTACAAGAAGGTGCTCTGCAACGCGCCCGGTGGCAGCAGAGGCGTCAGCACGAAGACCAAGGAGGCCAGGCACGCCCCCAACATCGTGGCGACGCCCGTTCGGCCCAGCGGCAAGCCCTTGCAGGCCGTGACGCCGAACAGACCCAAGAGACGCAAGGCCAGCCATTGGAGCAAGCCGTAGAACAGGTAGAGGAAGGGCGCGAACAGCACCATCAGCACAGCCTGCAGAAGGACGGCTCCAAAGTTCTTCGGCTCGGTCTTGGCAAAGTAATCGCCAAACGTACGCATCAGTTCTCCCGCCGACCCGGGCAACTGATTGGCCGACTGAAGAATATCGGCGCCCGCCTTCACCATCACCGCGGATAGTTGCTCCGCATAGAGGACGCCCCCGATGACCGCGGTCACCGAACTCACCAACAAAATCAACCAGCCCAACGTCATCGTGGGGCCGATTTCTAAGCGAGCATTCCCGAGGACCTCGGCCGGACGCGTCACCATCGCCACCACTGACTGCCAAGCAGACGCTAACGAGCGCCCCTGCTCCCAGGGAAGCTGCGACGGGCCAACCGGCACCGTGGCCTCAGGAGCGGAAGCGGTAGCCGCATTTGCCGCCGGCGGGGTGGGCACGCCCTGACCCGCGAATTCGGGCCACTGACTCAGCGGCGTCCAGGCGGACATCCCTTCGCGCCAAGCTTGGTCGGTTGGCAGGAAACGCCCTGCCTGCAGGCCGGCGGCGACTTCCGCTGGGCTGAAGACTCCGAGCTGGTTGGGCGAACGGGCGACGTGGATTTGCATCACCCAGGCCTATACGGGCGCGGCGGATACGGCAAGCCCATGGGGACCGCAACTCGGCCTCCATGGGCATCGCCGCAGCGCTGCAGCCGCCTTTATCCGATCATGGCCGCGCCCAAAAGGCCGACCAAACAGCCGAAGCAACACAGCGCGAGCACGCCCACCAGGACGTGAGCCCCGAACGAGACCCAGGCGCTCCGCTGAATGGCCGCGCCGTGCAGGCGGTGATAGAAAATCAGGTAAGGGATGCCGAGGAGACAGAAGAGACCGAACACGAGGATGAAATTGAATCCGAGCAGCCCAAAGGGCATGGCCACGATGGTGGCGACGGAAGAAGACATCAGGACGGCCGCGATGGCTCGGCCACAATCCACCTTCTGCCGCATGATCCACAAGCCAACCCAGACGAGTACCCCGAACAAAGCCAACATGAGCGGCCCGATGACGATGCCGCCGATCAAGGAAACCCCATTCATGACGCCGGCGATGGGCAAATCCGCGGCGTTGGCGTTTTGCCGCAAACCCTCCAGCAACGGCTCGAGGGAGGGGTTGTTAAACTGCTCGAAGAAACGCAGCATTTGGACGTTGGGATCCTCATACCCGAAGGCCTGCAGCAAACGGACCGGCAGAACCAACAGCTGCGTGATGTAGGCAAAGATCAACCAATCACCGAACTCCAGCCGCGCGTTCGCGAAGGTCTCGCGTGGGCTAAAGACCGCGGCCTTCAAGGTGGCGAAGAAACTACCCGCGCTCTTACCCTGTTCCCACGGGACCTGCGAGGGGGCGACCGCCGCTTCAGCCGGGGACGCCGGCACCGCGGAGGCGACGCTGCGGAACTCTTCCCACTGATTCAGCGGCGTCCACGCGGCCATGCCGTCGCGCCAAGCCTGGTCCGACGGCAGGAAACGCCCTGCCTGCAGGCCGGCGGCGACTTCCTCTGGGCTGAAGACACCGAGCTGATTAGGGGGGCGAGCAACGTGGATTTGCATTAGATTACTTCTGGCAAGGCCCGAAGCCCCTGCAAGCCCGTAGACGGCTCAGCGCATGAAGGGGCGGGCAAATGACCAGACCGTAAAGATCAAGCCCGTGCAGCCACCGACCGCCGCCATGATGCCGACCGCCAAAAAACCCCGCCAGGCAGGTTCTTGATGGGCAAAGCCCAGGGCCAAGAAGGCCAAGAGGAAACCCCAGAGCGGGACGGCGCAGGCCGTCGCCGGAATCGCCAAGACGAAGCACATCGCCCCACCCACATAAGCCAAGGTACGGAAGGTCCGGCGCCAACCGCCGCGACCGCCGCCGAAAAGTCGCAGCAGCCCATGTACGATGAAAGTGGTGACGAACGTGCCCACCACGGCGGCCAGCGGGTAGACCGCCAAGGCCCGGAAGAAATAGGTCAGGTTGAAGATCGCCGGGGCCGCGGTTTCCGGGAAGCCGATCTTGCCGAGCAACACCGGCCGCAGGGTCAACAGCAAGCTCCACAGCGGGAAACCGACGAGCACCGCGATGATGCTGGCCCAGAGCAACCACTGCAACGGCGCGCGGAGACCATCGGCCGCAACCTCGGCGGTAAACGTGGCCTGCGGACGGAAGAGGACCGCCTTGAGCGTGGCCCAGAGCGTCGCGAACTTCGGGCGCGTACGCCACCGCGTCACTTGCGCTTCCCAAGGCATCGCCGGCGGCGGCGGCTCCAGGGAAGCCACCGCGCTCAGCCCGCTGGCGAATTCGGGCCGTAGGCGCAGCGCCACCCAAGCGGCGTCACCCTCCTGCCAGGCGAGGGCATCCGGCGACAAACGGCCTGTGGCCAAACCGGCGAGGACCGCTTCATAATCCAAGACGCCAAGGCTCTGGCCGCGGTCGGCGAGGTGATAGGGCTGCGGGGACATGGAGCGGGGAAAGTGGCGAGGGGGGCGGGACTCGAACCCGCGACCGGCGGCTTAGAAGGCTGCTGCTCTGAATCCAGCTGAGCTACCCCCTCGTGAAGACGAACCTAGGCGGCCGTCGACGAAGGAGCAAGCCGCCAAAGAACTAACAGACCAGGTCTCTGAACTGGCTGAAATCGGCCGAGAGCCCGCTCGGCATGCCCTTGTTGATCACCGAAACGGCGTCATGGGAATGCAGGGACTCCAGGTGCGAGCAGGCGACGACGAAGTCGCGCACGCGCTCATCGCCGTCGAACTGCTCGAAGACGAGGCGGGCCGCGTCTTCGACAAATTTGGAGTAAGCACCATTGAGCTCGGCGAAGGCCTGTTCGTCCTCGCGCTTCACCATGACCTGCGTCTCGGTGTGGAGGCCGGCGAGGCAGAGGTCCTTCATGTCCTCGACGAAGAGGGCTTTGCCCGGGGAGACTTCGGCGATGACGCGCGCCTTGGAGCGCTGCGAGTGCGGAATGCCGTAGGTGTCGCGCTCTTCGCGGGCGTGCTCGGTGAGCTCGGCGGAACAAGGGCACGCGGACGAATAGACGAAGTCGAAATGGACGTAGCGACGCAGACGATCGAGGTCGTCGATGGTGCCTTCGAGGGTCGCCTTGTAGTACTGCCAACCTTCGAGGCCGGAGCGGAGGGACTTCTGGACGATCGGGTAGCGGAACTCGACGAGGATGCGCGCCCGGCTGCACTCGAGGTCCTTCTTGTAACGGATCAGCACCTCTTCGAGCAGTTCATGCGATAGGACGCGGTCCTTGAACTCGTAGAACGTACGCATGATGCGCGACATGTTGATGCCCTTGCGGTCGGCCGCGAGGGAGACCGAACCCGTGACCGTGCATTCGAGGGGCACCGGCTTGCCGTCGCGCGAGATGACCAGCATCGGCAGACGGAAACCCGCGATGCCCACATGCTGGATCGGGACGTTGGCGCCCTGGATCAGGGACGCGTCCTTGTTCTGCATATCGGGCAACGTGGCCCGGTAGGCATCATCCACCTTGAAGTTCCGGTCGTAGCGGCGCGATAAATCGCGGCTTCGGGCGGGCGGGTCGGAGCGGCGGCTCATGTGGTGGAGGGAGATGGGAAAGCCCGCCTTAGCAAACGGACCGGAAAATTAACCCCTGCGCTGGAGCCACCTGCCGGATTTGAACCGGCGACATTCTCATTACGAATGAGATGCTCTACCAGCTGAGCTAAGGTGGCGGCGCAGAGGA
>DBCN01000058.1:10949-20629 GCA_002293065.1 Opitutia bacterium UBA957 | reverse complement strand
CAGCCCGCGACGAGGACCAAGGCGGCACCGCCCAGGTAGAAAATGATCGGCTGCGTGGCCACGGCGGGATCGTAGTACTTGGCGAGCACCGTGCCGATGAGGACCCCGGAGACGATCCAACCGATCGTCCCCCAGAGGCGGATGGCGCCGAACTGGCGACCGGGGTCATCCAAGGAGGCCAGGACGACGGAATTCAACAACGGCAGCGCCGCGAAGAAACAGAGCGAGTGCGCGAACAAAACCCCTTGGAAGGCGGATGGGCCGCCGGCGTGCGGAGCGTAGACGAGCAAGAGGCCACCTAAGGCGCTCAAGACCGCAAGGAGCAAGCGGGGCGAGAAGCTCCGGTCGGCCAACCAACCGGCCAACAAGGCGGAGATCATCGCCGCCAAGGGCCCCATGCTGTAGGCCGCCCCGATGATGGTCTCATCCTTAGGGTAGATCGTGGCGAGGTAACTGCCCATCGGCACGAAGAAGACGCCCCAACCAAAGAACGTCAGGAACATCACGAGACCCGCGATGAAGCGGGTGGGACGAGCCGAGGAGACTTGCTGGCCTGAGTAATCTTGCATGGGGGAGGAGGGGTTAGGACCAGCATCACCACTCCCCTCCTCGCTTCAAGCCGAGAGATGCCCCACTGACGCCCGCTATCGAGCGATTACACCCTATTGCGGCAGCGGCTGGGCCACGCCCTTGGCTTTCTGCTCATCAAGCTTGGCGCGCAAGCGGGCCACGACTTCCGGATTTTCGGCCGCCACGTTCTTCCGCTCGGCGGGGTCGTTCAAGAGGTCGAAAAGACGCGGGCCAGTTTGTTCACGACGGTCGCGCTCGAGATCGTCTTCGGACCCCAGCAAAGCCACCAGCGGCCCCGTCGCCTTGGCGCCACCGTTCTTCGCCTTCGCCGCGCCACCGACCCCGGGGATGAACTTCCAGCGGGCATCACGGATGGACAGCGTATTGGCCTGCGTGCTGGAAATCACCGTTTCGCGGCCGGCCCCACCCGTCAGCGCGGCGGACGTGTCGACGCCGTCCAGCTGGAGGAAAGGCGTGGGATCGCCACCGGCGAGCTTGGTGAAGACCGCCGGGAGATCGACCTGCGACAGCAAGACATCGGAGACCCGGCCCGCGGGCGTGCGGCCCGGCCAGCGCGCGATGAAACCGACGCGCGTGCCGCCTTCCAAAATGCTGTACTTGCCCCCGCGGAAAGGACCGGCCGGCAGGTGCCCGGCAGCCTTGTTGCGCTCCACGGCCTGATCCTTGTAGCCATCGTCGAGGACGGGCCCGTTATCGGAAGTGAAGATGACCAGCGTCTCCCCGGCCACGCCTTGCCGGTCGAGTTCGGCGAGGATGCGGCCAACCTGGTCGTCGAAGGCCACGACCGCGTCGCCGCGGGGACCCAAGGGCGTGCGGCCCGCGTAGCGCGGGTGGTGGACGCGGGGGACATGATTCTCGTGCGAAGCGTAATAGAGGAAGAATGGCTTGGCCTTGTTGGCCGCGATGAACGCGCAGGCCTTGTCGGCGAAAACGTCGCCCATGGCCTCATCGTTCCAGAGGGCCGCCTTGCCCCCCTTCATCCAACCGATGCGGCCCACGCCGTTCACCAAGGCCATGTTGTGGCCGTGCGACCAATCCATCTTCAATTTGGCGCGCTCGGCGGCCGCCGTCAGGTCGGGGTCGCCCGGGAAGGGTTTCTTGTAGCTGACTTCAATCGGATCCTTGGGGTCGAGCCCGACCACGAGACCATCCTCGACGTAGACCGTCGGTACGCGGTCGCCGGTCGCGGCCATGATGTAGGAGTAGGTGAAGCCGATCTGGTTCGGGGACGGCTCGATCTTGCGGTTCCAATCGACATCGCCGGCGCCGAGTCCGAGGTGCCACTTGCCGACCACACCGGTGGCGTAGCCGAGCTGGGCGAGGCTCGCCGGCATGGTCGGACGACCTGGCTTGATGATGAGCTTGGCGTCACCGGGCAGGACGCCCGTCCCCTGACGGCGCCAAGCGTACTCGCCGGTCAGGAGGGAATAACGCGAAGGCGTGCACGTCGCCGAAGTACAATAGCCGGCCGTGAACCGGGTCCCTTGTGCGGCGAGCTTGTCGAGGTTCGGCGTCGGGATGGACTTGGCGCCATAGCAGCCCAAGTCGCCCCACCCGATGTCATCGGAATACAGCAGGACGATGTTGGGCGGACGCTTGGCCGGCTCGGCGGCGCAAGCCAGGGCGACGGAGAAGAAAGCCAGCAAGGGGGTCAGGCGCATGGGATGTGCCTAACCATCTCCGCGGAGATTTCCAAGCCCACAGTCGCGAGGGCTGACTTGCAAAAGCCCGCAAACCTCCCAATCCAGAACCCATGCGCTTCTTCAAGTACCACGCCCTCGGCAACGATTACCTCGTCCTCGAGCCCCAGGACTGCGCCACCCTCTTCTCGCCGGACGCCATCCGCAAGGTCTGCCATCGCCACTACGGGCTCGGCTCCGACGGCATCCTCTACGGTCCGATCGAGCGAGCCGACGGCGCCTTCGGTCTGCGCATCCTGAACCCCGACGGCTCCGAAGCGGAGAAGTCCGGCAACGGCATCCGCATCTTCTGCCGCCACCTCCTCGAAACCAAGCGCGTCCAGGAAGGCCAAGAGTTCAAGGTCCACACCCTGGGCGGCCTCGTCGGTTGCTCCGTCTTCGAAGGCGGCAAACGCATCCGTGTCGAGATGGGCAAGGTCTCCTTCCGCGCTCCCGTGATTCCGCACATCGGAGCCGACCGCGAAGTCCTCGGCGAAAGCATCACCGTCAACGGCAAGACGTTCAAGTATTGGGCGGCCACCGTCGGCAACCCGCACTGCGTGATCCCGGTCGACGACCTCACGCCGGACCTCGCCAAGACCTACGGCCCCGCCCTCGAGACGCATCCGAATTTCCCGAACCGCACGAACGTCCAGTTCATGAAGATCGTCGACCGCCAGAACGTCCAGATCGAGATCTGGGAGCGCGGCGCCGGCTACACCCTCGCCTCGGGGTCGTCTTCTTCAGCTTCGGCTGCGGTCGCCCGCAAAATGGGCCTCGTGGACGCCGATTTGACGGTCCATATGCCCGGCGGTAAGATTATTATTGGCATCGGGTCGGACTTCTCCATCGTGATGACAGGTCCGACCACCCCGGTAGGCGTCTTCGAGATGCACCCTGGGGTTCCGGTCCAAGACGTCGCCCTCTAAGGCGGTTAGTCTTTACCAGCATTCATTTTCGGTGTGCCCACTTCCGGGCCACACCGCCTTCCCGCACGAACCACCCATGGCGCCGCGTCAGCCGTTGCCCGCACTCACCGAGGACGATCTCATCGATCTGGCCGGCGGTGCAACCGTGCTCCTCGCCAAGGAACTGGTCCGCAAAGGCAAGGTCAAGAAAGCCATCTGGGCCTTTCCGAACGTCGAAGCCCTGGTCGATGACGGCACCGAATCCCGCGAGGCGCGCTGGAACCTGCGCTCCATCACGTTCCAGCGCAACGAGTGCGCCTGCGAGGTTTCGGTCAGGCAAAGAAAACTGTGCGTGCACTCGGCGGCGGCTTACCTGGCCCTGGCCGCCAAGGAGGGCACGATCAAGTTGACGGATGACGCGCCACCCAAACCGCCCGCCCCGCCGACCGCCGCCAGCAAACCCGACGAGAAAGAAAAGCCCAAGACCGCCAAGACCGAGCCAACCGCCGCCACCCAGGGGCCGAAGCTCAAATCCCTCAACCTCTCCCCGAAACGCGGCACGCCGATCGAGGTTCGCTTCATCATCCCGCCGAACATCGCGACGGCGGCCCAACGCGACGAGATCATCTGCCGGCTGGAGCTCCGCATCGACGGCATCCAGACGGCGCCGGAAAACATCGACCGCACCAAGGCTTGGACCATCGAGCCCGACACGGTCTTCTTCCTGGCGATCCTCGAGAACCTCTGCAGCGGCAAGCTGCAAGGCCTCCTCCCCCTGTCGCGTCGCCACCTCCGCCAGCTCCTCGGCGTCGGCAAAGGCCTGGCCATCTTCCGCATGGCCAATGCGCCCGAGGTTCCCCTGCCTTGGACCGGCGATAGCCTCGCGGGCGTCCACACCCACCTGCAAGAGCCGGAAACGACCCCGCAGACGACGCACAGCGGCGAACCGCTGGACGAGGAGAAGGAAGAAATCCGCTCCCAGGACCGCGGCGAAGAAGACGCGCCGTGGGTCGACGGCTCGATGAAGTGGCTGCGCATCCGTCTCCCGCAAAAGTCGAGCGGTCCGGTCTCCGAACTCCGCGAAGTCCTGCAGCGCAACGGCTTCGTCCTCGAGACGGCCACGCGCGAATGGTACCTCAGCGGCACGATCCAAGTCCTGAACTTCCTGGCCCGCCAACACAAGGTCCTCTGCATCGATAACGACTCCTACTTCACGCACAACCTGAAGCACTCCCTGCGCAACGTCGACTTCGCGAAGGCCAAGTGCGACGCGGCGGAGGAGACGGGCGGCTTCCGCTTCGCCATCGGCATCGACCCCGAAGGCAAGAGCTCCAAGGTCGTCCAGGAAGCGCTCAAGAGCGGCCGCATGTTCTTCTACACGGACCGCGGCCCGCGCCTCATCACGCCGGAGCTGATGGAGTCCATCCGCAACGCCCAGCGCCGCATCACCGGCGAGTCGAAGCGCGACGTCGACCTCGACCTCAACCTGAAGATCGGCTTCGCCGACCTCGCCAGCGCCGATGCGATCGCCGAAGAACTCCAGGCGGCCTTCGCTCCGCCCGAGGCCTGGGCCAAGCGCTCGGACGCCATCCGGAACCTCTCGAAGCTCAAGCCGGCCCCCATCCGCCCCGAACTCGCGCAGATGCTCCGCCTGTACCAACAGGTCGGCGTGGCTTGGCTCTGGCACCTGCACAACAACCACCTCGGCGGCCTGCTGGCCGACGAAATGGGCCTCGGCAAGACCGTCCAAGCCTTGGCCTTCATGGAAGTCGTCCGCCGGGAACGCCCCGATGACGGCCCTTGCCTCGTGGTCTGCCCCGCCTCGCTCGTCGAGAACTGGCGCCGTGAAGCCCGGCGCTTCACGCCGTCCCTCAAGGTCCTCGCCCACCACGGCCAGTCCCGCGAATCTTCGCCGGAATACCTGAAGCGCTTCGACCTGGTCATCACTTCGTACGGCACCCTTGCCCGCGACGTCGGTTCCTTCGCGTTGGTCAATTGGGGCACCGCCACGTGCGACGAGGGCCAGAACATCAAGAACCCGCGCGCCCAGGCCACCAAGGCCGTGAAGCAGATCATCGCCAAGGGCCGCTACATCCTCACCGGCACGCCGGTCGAGAACTCCCTCGAGGACCTGCGCTCCCTCTTCGGCTATCTGATGCCGGGCTACCTACCCAAGCCGGAGGAACGCCTGGCATCCGAAGACCGCAAGTGGCACGACGATCGCCTGCTCCAGATGGCGGCGCCTTACATCCTGCGCCGCGCCAAGCTCGCGGTCGCCCCGGAACTGCCGCCGAAGATCGAACAGATCATCTACTGCGACTTCGAGGAGAACCAGAAGAAGTTCTACGACGAGATGCAGGAAACGACCCGTCAGGAGATCTTCGACATGGAGATGAGCGGGGCCAAGGACAACGCCATCCGCATGGCGGCCTTCAACCAGCTCCTCCGCCTCCGCCAGATCTGCGCCGATCCACGCATCCTCGACCCGAAGATGGACGAAGCCGATTCCGCCAAGCTCCAGGCCTTCCTCGAGCTCCTCGAGGAGTCCATCGACGCCAACCACCGCATGTTGGTGTTCTCGACCTTCGTCTCGGCGCTCACGATCATCCGGAAGGCCCTCGAAGCCCGCGGCATCCCCTATTGCTACCTCGACGGCTCGACCAACGACCGCCAAGGGGTCTGCGATACCTTCAACTCGACCCCGAGCATCCCGGTCATGCTCATGTCCCTGAAGGCGGGCGGGACCGGCCTCAACCTCACCGGAGCCGACACCGTCGTCCACTACGACCCCTGGTGGAACCCCGCCGCCGAAGCCCAAGCCACCGACCGCGCCCACCGCATCGGCCAGACCCGGACGGTCACGAGCATCAAGCTGATCGCGGCCGGAACCATCGAAGAACGGGTCATGGACCTCCAAAAGTCCAAGTCTGAGATGTTGCGTAAACTCCTCAGTGAATCA
Source organism: Opitutia bacterium UBA957 (assembly GCA_002293065.1). Taxonomy (GTDB): domain Bacteria; phylum Verrucomicrobiota; class Verrucomicrobiia; order Opitutales; family UBA953; genus UBA953. The sequence continues at coordinate 14,492 of DBCN01000058.1, read as the reverse complement.
GACTCCGTCTCGTCCGCCCTGAGCCTCGACGACATCAAAGCCCTCCTGACGGTCTAACGCCTCCCCATGCTTTCCACACTCATTCGCCGTAATCGTCCCCGGAGCGAGATGTCGTTCATGGAGCATATCGACGACCTCCGCGTCTCGATGATCCGCGTGCTGGCGGTCTTCATGGTCGGCATGGTGGCGTCCCTGATTTTCTACGAAAAGATCCCTGCGTTCCTCAACCTGCCCCTCGAATGGGCGAAAAACCCGGAAACCTCGCCGATTGGCTTCCTCATCGGCAAGGCGGAACCATCGCTCGCGACCCTGGGCGAACTCAAGGAGTTCACCTTCATGGGCGTCTGGTCGGTGCTCATGTACGCGGCCTTCGCCGCCGGCATCGCGTTGGCTTCTCCGGTCTTCCTCTATGAAGTGGTTCGTTTCGTCGGCCCAGCCCTGAACAACAAGGAAAAGCGCGGGCTCATCCCATTCTGCGTCGCGGCGCTGATCCTCTTCTTCTGCGGCGCCACCCTCGCCTTCCTCTGGCTGACGCCCATGTCCGTCCAGATTTGGCACCATTTCGCCAGCGGGATGGGCATCGAGGTGACTTGGCAGGCCTCCGATTATTACTCTTTCGTCACGATGATGAGCCTGCTGACGGGCCTGACGTTCCAATTCCCGCTGGCGCTGATCATCCTGATGTGGCTCGAACTGGTCCGCCCGCGCACGCTGCTCAAATCCTGGCGCGGAATGCTCTTCGGGATCCTCGTCCTGGTCGGCCTCATCACGCCGATCGGCGACCCGCTTTCCCTCTTCGTCCTCACGGGAATCCTCTTCTGCTTCTACCTCGTCGCGGTGGGCGTCGGCGGGGCCATCGTCCGCCGCAAGCGTATCGCCCGCGGCGATAAGCCGAACCCTGAGGACGACGATATCGGCGATGATGACGATGATGAGCCGGATCCAGATGGCTCGGATGATGCATCCTCTTACGATTCGCCCTCCAGCAGTTCCTATAGCAGTTCGGCCGCCGGCGGCACCGTAAACTCCGAGTCCAAAGCCGTCCCCGCCAAGCCCAAGTCCACCCCGCCGCCGGCCGAAGGCGACCTGAGCTCGCTCGACTAACCTTCCCCACCCCCATGCGCCTCCCGATCTCCCTGCTGCTGTTGGCCGCCCTGCCCTTCGCTCGCGCGGAAAAGTCCGAAAACACGTTGTTCGGCAAGAAAGCCGGCGAGGCCGAGAAGATCGTGGTGACCAGGGTAACGGAGGTCGAGAAGGCCCCGGCCGACAAGATGGCTCCCGCCGACAAGACCGGCATGGAGAAAGAAGGGGAAGCCACCAAAGACGGCATGAAGGCGAAGCCGGAAATGGCCGAGGGCGAAAAAGCCACCGCAAAGCCCAAGATGACGGAAGAGGCCGAGGCCCCAAAGAAGCCCATGGCTGAAACCGAGGCCAAGAAAGACGAGCCCGAGATGAAGAAGGATGAAGCCGAAAAACCCAAGGAGGAGGACGCCCCCGCGATCTCGCCCTTCCGTCCCGCCAAATCGTTGTCGGCCAAAGAAACGCGTACGTTCAAACTCTCCAACCTGAATCGGCCGCTCGCGTTCGAGACCACCCGCGAGCTCCAGCGTCTCTTCAGCGTGCTGACCACCCAGTACGTCGCCGATGGCACGGGTTTCGCCAAGTCCCCCGGCCCCGTGACGGCAATCTCCTACACGATCCTGCAGGACCTCGGCGAAGGTCGCTACGTGGCCAAGGCCTCTTGGCCCGCAGTCGGCGAAGCGCTCCCCGCCAGCACCGACGTCTGGGCCATCCTCCTCCTCGACGCCGAGGTCAAGGTCGGCGCCACGGGCCGGATGACCGGTACGCACGCCGGTACCGTCGCCCTCGACTTCACCGCCAAGTTCAGCCCCATCGACGGCAAGACCCTGACCATCCGCCGCGAGGCATTCGTCGAGTGCAAGCCCATCGAAGAGTCCAACGCGAACCTGACCAAGTTCCTCGAGCTGGTGGCCCAAGGGGGCGAGTTCAGCGTGACCACGACCGAACGGGTCGGCTGCAAACCTTGCAACAGCCTTGGCTACACGCGTGAGCCCCAAAAGGGCAAACTCGAGGACAAGCGCATCCCCTGCACGATTTGCGAGAGCACCGGCAAGCTCACGACGTCGACGGAGACCAAGTTCGTCCCCTGAGCCCGCCTAAGGCCAACCTGCGCTTGCGCCCCGGCAAGGGGCTTGGCAAGGTGCGGTCGTGACCTCCCCCCTGCATCTCGGACTGGAACCGCACTTCGCGGCCCTCGAGTCTTTCCTCGCGGAACAAGAGGCCAGCTTCGAACCCGAGGTCCGCCCGATGGTGCGCGAAGTCCTGGCCCACCCCGGCAAACGCCTCCGTCCACTCCTCGCCTTCGGTTCCGGCGCGGGTATCGGCCCCTCCATCGACCTCGTCCGCGGCGCCGCGATCGTCGAACTGGTCCACTTGGCCACGCTCGTCCATGACGACGTCCTCGACGGCGCCGACACGCGCCACGGCGCCGACACGCCAAACCACACCCACGGCGCCCACGCCGCGGTGCTCTTCGGCGATGCGTTGTTCGCCCATGCGCTCGTGTTGGCCAGCGAACACACCTCGTCGACCCTGTGCTCCATCGTCGCCCGCGCCTCCCGTGATGTCTGCTCCGGCGAAGTCTGCCAGACCTTCTCGCGCGACAACCAGTCCCTCAGCCTCGCCGACTACCAACGCCAGATCCGCATGAAGACGGCGGTGCTCTTCGAGGCGGCCTGCCGCGTCGGCGCCTTGGTCGCCGGCTACCCGCAAGTCCACATCGACGCCTGCGCCGCCTTTGGCCTCCACCTCGGCATCGCCTACCAGATGTACGATGACTTCGTGGACCTGCTGCAAGACGACGCCAAGGCGGGTAAGACGCTCGGGACCGACGCCGCCAGCGGTAAACTGACTTTGCCGATGCTGCTCGAACGCGACCGCCGAAAGGTCGACATCCTCGCCGAACTCCGCCAAGGCCGGTCGGCCCGTGAAGCCATCTCCACCGAAACGTGGCGCGAATGCTTCCGCATGCTAGACGCCGAAGTGGCCTCCGCGGAACAAGCGTTGGCCGCGATCGAAGGCTCGCCGTCGCCCTTCTACCTGCTCCGCCTGACGGGTTTCCTCCGCCAAGCCGCGGCCAAGTTGGCGCCGAGCGCGTGAAGCTCTTCCTGACGACGCGGGCAGAACGTCTGGCCTTGGCGCTGGTCCTGAGCGCGCTGGGCCTTGCGACCACGCTGACGTGGTTCTGGTGGTCGCTCTAAGGCCTTACGGGATGTAGCGCTTGGCTTGGAAACCACGCGCGGTCAGGGCGGCGCGCAAGGCACCGACCTCCACCTTATCGCCGACCTTCACGCCGGCACGCGCATACCAGCCGGACGCCATCTCGACGGTGAAACGGACCTTGTCCGAACTGGAGGTGGTGGTCTCGGTGTCGCCCGAGCGCATGGTCTTGACCTCCAAGATCACGCCTTCGGCGGAGACGAACGCGATATCGAGATCCAGCGGGGTGTCCTTCATCCAAAA
>DBCN01000058.1:10452-10858 GCA_002293065.1 Opitutia bacterium UBA957 | reverse complement strand
TCGAGGTCGGTCACGGCGAAGCGGAGGCGGGTATCGACGGATCCTTGGCGCACCGGGAAACGCACCTCGATGCCGGCTTCATCGCTCTGGGCCACCGGCGCGGGCGTGGACTGGCGATCACAAGCGGCCAGGGCGAACGCGCCGAGCAAGAGGCTGAGACGAAGCATGCGGGCAGTTTTCCCGCTGTTGCGTCCAAGGCAAGTTTCGCTTGAGGTGGGGATACCATGGAAACCGACCGCCAAGCTCACTGGCGCCACCCCGATACGGCCCTGCACTACGCCCGGGCGGCCGTCCAGGTCGGGCTCTGGGCTTCCGAGCGCCGCTTGATCGAAGAAACCTGGGGGCAAGATGCGCGCCTGCTCGAACTCGGCTGCGGCGCCGGCCGGGTGGGCCTCGGACTGCTGCA
>DBCN01000058.1:7685-10306 GCA_002293065.1 Opitutia bacterium UBA957 | reverse complement strand
TTCGCCGGAGTCATCTTCGCCTTCAATGGGCTGATGTGCCTGCGCGGCCGAGCGGACCGCGACCGGGCCTTGCCGGAAATCCGCCGCGTGCTGAAACCAGGCGGCCTTTTTCTGTTCACGGCCAATGACCGGGCGGCCGGCGAACACCGCGCGCTCTGGGCCCAGGAGCCAACCTTGCCCGACTGCCAGCCCGGCGATCGTTGGCATGAGACGGATTCGACGCCGGTCTTCATGCATAGCAGCACCGAAGCGGAGACGCGGGCGGAGCTGACGGCCGCGGGCTTCGCCGTCCGAAAGTGTCCATTGCGCTCGGAAGTGGCGACCGAGAACACCGCGGTGCGGGCCTTCGCCGGCGAAACCCGCTTCTACTTGGCGGAAAGGGTTTGAATATCCACCGAACCGGGCGCGAGCAGCTACTGGTTCCGACTTCGGCCAACGAAAAGGCCCCGGGAGATGACTCCACGGGGCCTTTTGCTTTGCGGTCCGTTCAACGCTTAGTCTTCGCGGCGACCGAGGAAGAACGAGATCACGTACCAGAGGAGCGTGACGATCGAAGAGAAGAGCATGAACGCGGCGATGATGTAGTCACCGGTCGTGAGCTGCGTCTTGATCACCCAAGTCTGATAAAGAATGGCGGTGGCCATGAGCAGGATCATCGCCAAGGCAAACCACGTCCCGAGGGCAAAGAGGCCGAAGGCCGAGAGCAAGACCAAGCCGAGGGCGACGACGGAACCGATGACGATGATGGTACGGAGGAAGGAGAAGTCCGCGCTGGTCATGAAGACCGACAAGGTGAGGCCGACGACCAAGGCACCCGTCAGGCTGCAGGCCGGGACCAAGATCTGCGCCATCTGGCCACCGGTCGAACCATGCACGATAGCCAAGAGCGGGATGAACATGAGGGCCTGCAGAAGGACATAGAGGCCCAGTCCAGCATACTGCGCGGCCACGGAGGCTCGGTTCGAAGCCAAGCCTTGGGCGACCATGGTGCCAACCCAGAAGGCAGCCATCACGAGCAGCCAACTCCAGGCCCCCAAAGAACTCATCAAGCCGAAGAGGCTCTGCGCCAAAACGAAGGCGATGCCGGTTTTCTGGTCAAAGCCCGTGAAGAAGAGCGCCAAGAGAGCCGCGAAGCCCAACAAAGCTCCCGCCACATGCAGGTAAGTACGGCGGTAGAAACTGACGCGCTCCTCCACGGGAGCGGCATCGACGATGAACGGGTTGTTTTCCATGGAGCCAATTTTAGCCCTTTTGCCTGCCAGTCAAGCCCACGCCCCAGTTCAACCGTTACGAATCCGGGCACGAATTACCCGGAAGCGCCGCCCCAGGGCTGGTATGGCCTGCGTTTCGGGGACGCGTTGGACGGTCCATTCGACCTCGACCGCCGCATCCCCCGTGGCACTGACCGCCCGCGAACGAATCATAAAAGTATCTCCACGCACAGTCAGCAAGGGGCCGAAAGCTCGGAGAAAATGACCCGGCCGCAAGGCGGCCGGACCATCGGCCAGTTCGACCCCGAGGACTTGATTCACCCCCGAGTCATGCAGCGACTTCTCCAAGAGACCCGACCGGACCCAAGCCTCGAGCGAGGGATAGGGCCAGCCATGGGACGGCTGACTCGCCACGATGGCCTCCGCCCACCGCCGGCTGACGGCGGGTGGCAACTGGCGAATGCCCTGCTGCGCGGCGACCGTCTCCAAGGCTTCCGGCGACAAGGTCGCCAATTCTTCATCGGGGAGGTTAACGGGAGCGGACGAGCCAAAGGGCGCCAACTGCGCCCCCGAGGGCAAGGTCGCCCACCACGCCCCCGTCAATGGGCGTGCCTCCCAAGGGCCGCCCACATCGGCCGACCAGGTGGAAGTCGCGGAAGTCAGCAATCGTTCCCACGCATCGACATCGCGCGAGTTCACGTTGAAGGCCCCAGCGACGACCAAACTGCTGGCCGCCTCAGGCGCCAAGAGCTCGGCGCGCCGCAGGGGGACCCGCTCGTCCCACGCCACGAGCCGGGGATTGTCGGAAGCCCCCTGCGGGCGCGTCGCAGCACCGGGGGCGGCCACAAAAGCGGTATCTAACCAAAAACCCCAGTTGCGATCAGACTCCGGCACCAAGGCCTGCAAGCCGGCAACGGAGCTCAGCGGGGAAGCGGGAACATCCCTGACCACGAGCCGGGCGAAGGCACCGGCTTCATTGCCGGCATGCGCGTTGCCGTACTTGTCCCAGAGGATCGACTCACGAGGAGACGTCGGCCCTTCCTGCTTCTCGAAGACCGCCGTGAGCGGGTTCAGCACCTCCCACTCGGCGGCGTCCGCGGGGACGGCAAGATCCCACGAGGGCTTGAAAAGCACTCCGCCCCGGACGCCCGCCAACCAAGCGGCCATCGGCCGCTCCCGCAGCTTCAACCGCAGACAAGCCCGTCGCTCCGCGATGGTGTAGCCCGCGCTATCCTCGCGGGAATAATCCGCGCCCGTGGTTTCGATCAAGAAATCCGGGAACGCGACGTTCGCGATGACGACCTGCGGTGGCGAAGGGTACTCGCCGATCGCTTGGTCAACCGGCGCCGGGCCATTCGCCGGTCGGAGCTTCAAGGTCATCGGACCACGGAAGCGTACGGCGATTTCGAT
>DBCN01000058.1:0-7618 GCA_002293065.1 Opitutia bacterium UBA957 | reverse complement strand
GCGGCGCGTCGTCCAGCCGCCACGTCGTCTTCGTCAAAACCCGCGAGAGGCCCTGCGGTTGCTGACCTGGATCCGGCGAGACGAAACCATAGACCTCGCCGGGCAACAACCCGCGCCGAGACATGCCATGGGTCTGGGCATCGGCGACTGGCCCCCATAACCAGAGGCCCTGCTCCCGGAGGCCTTGCGTGAAGAGGCCAAAATCCGCCTGGAGGCAATCGTCCAGCGAAGCCGTGAAGTTCGCGCCCGAAGTGACATTGCGAACCTCCACCTCGGGGGCGCCGTCGACCTCGATCAGATATAGGTTATGATTCGCATCCGCGAGCAAAGGAGCCGCCGAGGGATTCCACCAACGCCCCGAACCATGGAAGCGCACGCGATGCCGACCGTCGGAGCGGGCGTTGAAGCAGCCTAGACTCAAAGCAAAATCGATGAGCACCGGGGCGTGGGTCAAAGCGTAAGGCGCTGAGTCCAGCGTGGCCGGCGGCAAGCCCTTCGCCGGATTGGCGGCAAAGACCGGCTCGGGGGCCAACAAGCGCGGTGCCAGCCCCCATCCGACCACGCCCGCTAAGGTCGCGGGGTCAGAGAGGTTGCGCCGCCACCCACCCCGCGCGGCATCCGTGAGCAGGCCCCACGACCCCCACCCGGCCCCGGGTGCAGGCGGGCGACCCACCGACGCATAATAGCAATCTTGGTCGCCGATTTCCAAGGCGAGGGCCGTCGCGACGGCGGGCGGTGCTCCCATCGGCCCGACGGAGAGCGCCTGCCGCCCCAAACGCGACTGCATCCACGGCGAAGCACGCCCCACCGACGCCGCGGCGGCTTGCTCATCCCAACGCTGCGACCGGTCTTCGATTTGTACGGTCACTTGAACCGCGCTGACTTCGGTCGGCAAGGATGCGCGCAAGCGGAAGCGCTCCGTACCGCGACCGAACGTCACGACGCCCGCCGCATCCATGTGGGTGAAAACCGCATCGCGGCCCGCCGCGGCGCCCAACTCACCCAGCGCGGTTTGCGCCCCCACGAGGGCGGCCGAACGCAGTCGCGCCAAGGTGGTGGCCTGCGCGGACTCACGACCGCCAACGACGAGCAAAGACGCCAGCGTGAGGGCCGTCAGCAAGGCGGCCGCCAGCCCCAACAAACTTATCAATAGGGTAAACCCATCACGTGTTTTCATAGAAGACAAAGCCCACACTCTTTCATTTGCGGATTATTTCTCAATCTAGGAGACCCCCTTCGTACTCATCGTATGAAGACTTCATCCAAGAAAAAGTTGCCGACCCCGACCGTGCCGACCCCGCACGTTGTGCCACGCCCCAGCATCCCGCCGATTCCCCTCCCACCACCCGACACGCGCAAGACGGTCGTCATCGTCGAAGATCAGACCGCGATTCGCGAACTCACGACCGAGATGCTCCAAACCCGCGGCATGTATCGCATCCTCGGCGCGGCGGCCGATGGGAATCAAGGCCTCGAGATGGTGCTCAACCTACGCCCCGACATCCTCATCCTCGATGTCATGATGCCGGGCCTCAGCGGCATCGAAGTGCTGCGCCGCATTGGTCGAAACCTCCCGAAGATGCGCATTTTGGTTTTCTCCGCCAAGCAGGAGCCCCAAGTCGTGCGGGGCCTCATCCAGGAGGGCGTCCATGGTTTCGTGAACAAGAATTCGCCCCTCTCCGAACTCCGGAAGGCGCTCGATGAGGTCGCCAAGGGCAACACATGGTTCAACGATCACTTCAGCAAGACGGTCCGCGACGCGCTGGCCAAACCCACCACGCAGGCGGACTCGATGATCGACCTGTTGACACCCCGGGAACGTGAGATCGCCGTCCTCATCGCGCAAAGCAACAGCAGCAAGGAGGTCGCCGCCAAACTCAACATCAGCATCAAGACATCCGAGAACCATCGGGCGAATTTGATGCGCAAGCTCGGGGTTCATGACGTCGCCGGCTTGGTCCGCTTCGCCATCAGGCACGGGCTCGTTGACCCCGCATCGGAATAGGTGCTGGGTTAAAGACCCTATCATAAAGGCATTCCCCTTAGTGGGTTCTATTCATTTATTATCGCTCAGCCTAACCAAACAACCACCATGCAACTCACCATGAAGCCCAGTTCGGTCAAAGCGAAGACCGTCGTCATCATCGAAGACCAAACCGCCATCCGCGAGCTCGTCTCCGAAATGCTCCAAGCGAAAGGCAAGTTCCGGGTAATCGGCACCTCCGCCGATGGTTCCGCCGGGGTCGAAATGGCGCTGCGCCTCAAACCGGATATCCTGATCTTGGACATCCTGCTACCGGACATCAGCGGGGTCGAGGTTCTCCACCGCCTCCGCAATGCGATCCCCGGTCTCAGTGTCCTGGTCTTCTCGGGTAAGTCGGAAAAGCAGATCGCGCGGGGGTTGGTCAAGGAAGGGGTCCGCGGCTACGTGAACAAGAACTCCCCACTGTCCGAACTGCGGAAGGCCATGGACGCGATCGCCGCCGGCCAAACGTGGTTCAGCGCCGAATTCAATGAGGCGGTGCTGGCCGCGCTCAAGAACTCGGAATCCGGCGTCGACCAGATGGCGATCACGTTGACCGACCGGGAACGCGAGGTCGCGGTGCTGCTCGCCAAGAGCAATTCCAGCAAGGAAGTCGCCGCCCTGCTCAACATCAGCACCAAGACGGCCGAAAACCATCGCACCAACCTGATGCGTAAGCTGGGGGTACACGACGTCGCCGGGGTCATTCGTTTCGTGATCCGCCAAGGCTTGTACGACCCCAACGGCGAAGGCTAAGGAGGGCTTGCTAGGCTTGAGCAGCGGGGTAGGCCTAAAAGGTATGCCCCGCTTCTTCGTTTGCACCGTGTTGCTTGTCTTGGCCGCGTCCTCATCCTCGGCCGATTCCTTCACGCCGGCTAAGCCGGTGACCGTCACGGCGGCCCCCGCCCTGCGCTACGAATCACGCGTGCTCCGCGGCTGGTCCGTGATGATCCGCGGCGAACTGCTGACCGACGAGAAGCGGGCCGAAACCGAAAAGGGCCTCATGCTCATCGGCAAGCAGCTGGAAGACATCGAGCGCTTGGTCCCGGCAAAGGCGGTCGCCCAGATGAAGAAGGTCACGCTTTGGCTGTCCCCTCCTTACAACAAAGGAGCGGGCGCGGAATACCACCCGGGCGCTGGCTGGCTGAAACAGAACGGCCGCGACCCCGCGATGGTCAAAGGGGTCGAGTTCTCCGGCCTCGCCAACCTCGACAAGGAGGTCCTCCGCATGCCCTTCCTCACGCTCCATGAACTGTCCCACGCCTACCATGACCAGGTCCTGGGCTTCAATCACCCGGCCATCAAGGCCTGCTACGACAAGGCCGTGGCCAACCAGTCCTACGACAAGGTCAGCCGTAAGAATTGGGAAGGCAAACTGACCGAAGGGGTCCGGGCCTACGCCATGACGACCCCGATGGAGTATTTCTCGGAAACGACGGAGGCCTTCTTCGGCCAGAACGATTTCTTCCCCTACAACCGGAAGGAACTCGAGGCCCACGACCCTGAGATGGTCGCGGTGCTCAAGAAGGCCTGGGGCGTGGAATAAACCGCCTCAGAGCCGGATCCGCAGGCGTGGGGAAATCACCGTGCCCGGCGTGGTCGGCTTGCGTACCTTGGCGGTGGTGCCCTCACCCTGCCCACCCATGGCCTTATGAAACTCGGCCGGAATCGGTGAGGTCGCGCTGAAGGTCAGGGGCTTGCCTTGCCACTCCAACTCGAGCTCGGTCGAGAAGGCGTGCAGGAAGAGCCGCTTGAACCCACGGGCCGAACCAACGGTTTTATTGAACTCGAAATCGCCATAGGTGCGGTCGCCCAAGATGGGGTGTCCGTGGTCAGCGGTCTGCACGCGCAGCTGATGGGTGCGACCCGTCCGTGGTTCGAGCTTCAACAGCGACAGCGGCAGCGGTTCGGCCGCGGCCTTTTCCCATTGATACAAGGTCACCGCTGGAGCACCCCCGCCGGGCGCAGTGCCCGAACGCACGCCCCCGCCCGGGCCCTTGGACTTCACCAACTGATCCTGCCAGGTTCCGCGCGGCTGCCGGAGCCCGCGGCCCTTGACGATGGCGACGTATTTCTTGGCGACCTTGGACTTCGCGAAGAGGTCCTTCACGGCATCGGCCAAACCTGCATCGAGGCTCAGCAGCAGGACGCCGCTGGTCGGTGAATCCAAGCGGTTCAGGAGATACACCCGGCGGATGCCGCCCACGCCATCCCGGATGTGGAAGGCTTCCTCCTCCATCGAATAGTTACCCTGGATCAAGGTGCTTTCGCGGTCGCCGGCTTCGCCATGATTAGGGTGCGCCAAGATGCCTTCCGGCTTCTCCACCGCCAACAAGCCGGCGGGATGCGAAGCGAGCAGCTTCACCCCACGTCCGAAAGGAATCCAGGAAAAGTCGGCCATGCGGTTTAACGATAATGAAAAGTGATCGTGACGTCGTCGCTCGTCCCGAAAAGCGCCACCATGTCGGCGCGCCAAGCATCGAACGGGGCGGGCGACTGGACCGCATCCTTACAGGCCAAGGCCATCAGTCGCGGGACGTTCTCGAATAGGATCGTCGCGTCGGTGATGCTCCCGTCGCGATGCAGCTTGAAGCGGACCACGACGGTGCCGCGCACGGCCGACTCCAGGCGCATGCGGTCGATGATGTCCCACCAACTGGACTGGATCGCCTCCATCATGCGTTGCGCGTAGTCGCCGTAATTGCTGAACCGGGCGTCGACGGCCACCGTACCGACCTTATTGACGCCGACGTTATTCCGCAGAAGCAGTCCGGTGGTACCCGAGGGAACCGAAGCCCGTGGACGGTCGGGATTGGCGGCCGGAGCAGGCGGCGCTTCCGCGCCCTTCCCGCTTTCGCCGACCTTGGGCTTGGCACCCGCCACCGCCGAACCGCTACCCGGCGTGCCTTCGGTCTTCATGACTTCGGATTCGTCAATCGAGCGCGGCTTGGCTTGCGCGATGCGTACCGCCTCCGATTCACCCGCCGAACGAGGCAAAGACGATTGGGTCGGGGTCTTCTCGGGAACGGGTTGGGCCGCCGTTTGATTACGGGCCGCGACAAAGGGGGTCTCCTTCGGGGCGATGCGGTTAGCCAAGGCATTAGTCTCGGCCAACCGCATCGAGGGCGGGAGGCGGTGCTCCGGAATGACCGTGGGGGCCACGGAAACCTCGACCAAACGAACCGGCAAAACCTGCATCTGCAGCGTCTTCGGTAAGGTGAAGAATAGCACAAGGTGTAGCACGACCGTCCCCACCGCCGCCCAACCGGCGGCGCGAATGTCGATGAGCGAGTCGTCCTGCACTGCCGCCATCATACGGCCCCCTGACTCAACTTCAAGGTCAGGCATGGTAAATCGCTGGCTCAAGCCTGCAGAACCTCACGCAAACCGAGCGCTTCCAACCGCTGCGTCACATACTCCACGGGGAGGCCCATGATGGTGGAGATCGGACGTTGGTAATCCTCAATGATGATCTCACGGCCTTCCTGGATGCCATAGGCTCCCGCCTTGTCCAAAGTGTTCACCAAGGCCTGATAGCGGGAGATATCGTCCTCGCTCAAGGCCTTGAAGCGCACCCAAGCGGTGATGTCCGCCGCTTCCTGCAGCCCACGCTCCAAGCAGACGAGGCAGACGCCGGTATGCACGGTATGCTCGCGGCCGGAAAGGCGGCGCAACATCGCCCGCGACTCGGCCAGATCCGCGGGTTTGTTCAAGGCGCTGTCGCCCAGGGCGACGGTGGTATCGGCGCCGAGGACCAAAGCCGCCGGGAACTTCCGCGCGACGGCCAAGGCCTTGAGGCGCGCGTTGTGCAGGACCATCACCCGGGGATCGGTCGAGGGATCCTCATGCTCGGTGACCGCCGCGACTTCGACCGAATGCGGTAGGCCAGCTTCCCGGAGGAGTTCCGTCCGCCGGGGCGAGGCGGAAGCCAAGATGAAACGAAGCGAAGCAGGCACGGAAAGGTCATGAAGGTCGCCGCCGCCTTTGACAAGCCACGACCCGCCCTTGCTTTCGTCTTTCACTCTCGAAGAAACCCCGACATAAATCGCCAGTCCTATGCGCCTCGCCCTGCTGCTTTCTCTCGCCTGCGCCGCCTGGGCGTCCGCCGCTGAAAAAGGCGCCCGCGACTTCCTCAAGAAGCCCGACGCTTGGTACGCGTCCGCCGAAGCCAAGCAAACGGGGGTCATCATCCTTTCCTATCAGGCCGACTCCGGTGGTTGGCCCAAGAACACGGACACGGTGACCAAGCCCTACACCGGCAAGCGCGCCAGCCTGCAGGCGACGTTCGACAATGGCGCAACCCTCGATGAGCTGCGTTTCTTGGCCCGGATGTTCAACGCGACCAAGGAGGAGGCCTACCGCCAAGCCTTCGACAAGGGCCTCGCGCATGTGCTTGTCGCGCAATACCCGCATGGCGGCTGGCCCCAGTACTACCCGCTCAGCAAACAGTACCACCGGCACGTGACCTTCAACGACAACTCCATGGTCCGCATCCTGGAGTTCGTCCGCGAGGTCAGCCGCGACGCGCGCTTCGCGTTCGTCGACGCCAAGCAACGCGCCGCGTGCCAAACGGCTTTCGACAAGGGCATCGCCTGCATCCTGAAATGTCAGATCGTGGTCGACGGCAAGCCGACCGTCTGGTGCGCCCAACACGACGCCCAAACCTTGCTGCCCACGCAGGCCCGCTCCTACGAGCTGGCCTCCTTCAGCGGTTCGGAGTCGGTCGGCATCACGCGCCTGCTCATGAGCATCGACAAGCCGACGCCTGAAATCAAGGCGGCCATCGCCGGCGCGGTCCAGTGGTTCGAGCAACGCAAGGTGACCGGCATCCGCATCGAGACCGTCGTGGACCCGAAATCGCCCAAGGGCAAGGACCGCGTCGTCGTGAAGGACCCCAAGGCCCCCGCGCTCTGGGCCCGCTTCTACGACCTCAAGTCCGGCCAGCCTTACTTCTGCGATCGGGACGGCATCCCGAAGCCCGCGCTCGCCGACATCGGCTACGAGCGTCGCAATGGTTACAGCTGGTACGGCGCATACGCCCGCGACCTGCTCGAACAGGACTACCCGAAGTGGAAGCAGGCGAACCCATGAAGGCCCGCTAGGCCGAAGGAACCTTCGGCTCGGCTTGCAGTCTTCTAGGATAATCTCCTTATTGGGGTTTCCCCGATGCCTGCGCGCCTGTCCATCCCCCTGGTCCTCGCCTTGGCCGGCATCGCTGCCGGAACCGCGTCCGTCCAGGGGGCGGATAACGCCCAAGCTGAACAGGCCGTCGCGTTGCTGGAAGCCCGCTGCTTCAAGTGCCACAGCCACTCCGCCGGAAAGAACAAGGGCGGCTTGGTCATGGACAGCCTCGCGGGCCTGACTACCGGGGGCGATGGCGGCGCCGCCCTGCTCCCGGGTGATCCGAGCAAAAGCCTCTTCCTCCAGAATATCCTGTCCGTCGACCCAGACGTCATGATGCCGCCCAAGGGCGAGCGGCTGACCAAGGACGAAGTGGCGTTGCTGACCGCATGGGTGAAGGATGGCGCCCCTTGGCCCCAGAGCCGCACCAAGGCTCCGAGCGCCGACCGTTACCTCCCCGGCACCATCGGGGCG
>DBCN01000075.1:3673-9521 GCA_002293065.1 Opitutia bacterium UBA957 | reverse complement strand
CAGGCCGTGGAAGCGACCGGGACGATCTCGACCTTGCGGTGTTCGCTGTCCCACTTCACGAGGCCGTCGGCCTTGGCGAAGAGGGTGTGGTCGCGACCCATACCCACGTTGCGACCGGCACGCATCTGCGTACCGCGCTGGCGGATGAGGATGGAACCGGCAGAGGCGAATTCGCCGCTGTAGAGTTTGACGCCGAGGCGCTTGGAGCGGGAATCGCGGCCGTTGCTGGAAGTGCCGCCACCTTTCTTTGTTGCCATGGTAGTATCTGGTTAAAAGGGGTTAATTAGGCGGAGATGGTCTCGACCTTGATCACGGACAGCTCTTGGCGGTGGCCGCGACGACGGTAGTAGCCCTTACGGCGGCGGTGCTTGAAGATGTCGATCTTCTCGCCGCGCTTGTTCTCCAGGATCTTGGCGGTCACGGTCGCGCCAGCGACGGTGGGGGTGCCGATCTTCGCAGAGGCGCCTTCCCCCACGAGGAGGACTTGGTCAAAGGTGAGGGTATCCCCTTTGTTCTTACCAGGGTACTGGTTAACAATGAGAACGTCGCCTTGCTTGACGGTGAACTGGCGACCGGAGGTGATAAATGTGGCCTTCATGGCTGTCGGAAGGTCGGAGCAAACGGAGCGGAGGGGGGTTGGCAAGGGGATTTTAGGTCTGGGGGCGATTAAACCCAGAAATACCCTGAGGAACGCCGTTAGAGGCCAGAAAAGGTCGTTTTTCCGGAAAATCATTTGATTCGGGCTTTCCTGCCCCCTCCCCCCAGCCACAGTCAGTCCCATGAATCCGTTTCAGTCTACCCCCCAGTCTTTTGAGGATTTACCTGATAAGGACGAGGAGCTCTCCCGTGAACTGACCCGTAACCTCGCCAAGGGGCCGACGATTCACCCCAGCGCCTTCGTGCATCCCAAGGCCGTGGTCATCGGCAATGTCACGGTTGGCGCGAAGGCCAGCCTCTGGCCCTGCGCGGTGCTGCGGGGCGATATCGCCCCCATCAGCGTCGGTGATGGCACGAACATTCAAGACGGGGCCGTCGTCCATGTGGCGGATCGGCTGCCTGCGCTGATCGGACAGCGCGTGACGGTCGGACATCTGGCGATGATCCATGCGTGCACGATCGGTGATGAATGCCTCATCGGCATGCACGCGACGATCCTCGACGGCGCCGTCATCGGGCCGCGGTGCATCATCGGCGCGGGGGCGTTGGTCACCAAGGGCACCATCATTCCGTCCGGGTCGATGGTGTTGGGTTCGCCCGCCAAGGTGGTGCGTCCGCTGACGGCGGCCGAGCAGGCGAGTTTGCCCGGCTGGGCCGAGAAATACGTGAAGGTCGCCGCGCATCACCGCCGTTTCGAGTGACCAGTCCCGGCGTCCAGTCGGCGGAAGCGATCCTGGGTCCGGAGGCCTGGCGCCCGCGGCGTGATGCGCATCAAGCCCGCGGGGCGGCGCTCGGGGAGGCGCGTCGGCAGCGCGCCCTCGCCGGCGTGAGCGAACCCATCGAAGATTTTCTCTTCACTTATTATCCGTTCCGCCTGAGCGCGCTCTCGCGGTGGACGCCAGGCGCGCGCGTGGCGTTGGCCGAGGCGGCGGAGCTGCTCACGGATGCGCGCTTTCGGCGGGGCTCCGATGGATTGGTGCGCGTCGCGGCGCCGGATGCACTGCAGCGGGGGCGCTTGGCCTTCGCGCGGGACCTCTGCGTCGCCGTCGCGGGTCGCCCCGCATTCCTCGGGTGCTTCGGGCTGCACGAATGGGCGATGGTCTACCAGCAGGCGGCGGAGCGCCGTCACCAAGGGTGGCCGCTGCGGCTCGGGCCCGAAGGCACCGATGCGGTCGTGCGCGCCTTGCCGATCCGCTGCACCCATTACGACGCCTTCCGTTTCTTCACGCCGCCCGCGCGGCCGTTGAACAAGCTCAACCCGGACCTCGAGGGTCGCTTGGTGAACGAACAGCCCGGCTGCGTGCACGTCACGATGGATCTCTACAAGTGGGCGATGAAGTCGGCGCCGTGGGTGCCCGCCGAATTGGCCGCCGATTGCTTCGAGCTCGCCCGCGACGCGCGCTCCGTCGACATGCGCGCCAGCCCTTATGACTTCTCCGCGGTCGGCCTCGCGCCCATCCGCATCGAGACGCTCGAGGGGCGGGGCGAGTATGAGCAGGAGCAGCGGCGGCTCACAAAAAAGGCGGAACCCTTACGGGCCCGCCTGGTTGCGGCGCTGAACGATGCGCTCAGCGTCTCGGTGCAGTGATCAGGGCAGCTGCTCGACCTTGATGTCCTTGTAGTCGACCTTGCAGCCCGGGTCGTGGGCCTGCAGGGCGAACGTGCCCGTGCCGAGCTTGCGGCCGGCCATGCCCTTCGGCGGGGTCCAATCGGCGGGCTCGGTGAAGTCGACGGTCTGCTTGCCGTTGATCCAAATCTGGATGCGCTTGCCTTCGACGCGGATGCGGTAGTCGAACCACTCGTCGTCGGGCGCCGCCGCGACGTCCAAGACGTCCTTCACGGCGTAGAGGCCGCCGGTCTTCTTGTTGTCCTTGTGCGTGGCGTTCACCTGGCATTCGTAGCCGGCGGACGGCCAGCCGGCATCCTGGTAGGCGGTGTGGAAGTAGATGCCCGAATTCGCGGTCTTGTAGGTCTTCACCTTGGCGGTGAATTCGAAGTTCTTGAAGGAAGCCTTCCCGTCGGCGCCGACGTAGTAAAGATGGCCTTGGCCGCCGCGAACCTGCAGCACGCCATCGGCGACCTTGTAGGTGCCTTCCGGGGAGTTCTTCGAAGGCTTCCAGCCCGCGAGGGACTTGCCGTCGAAGAGGGTGACGGCGTCGGCGGCGAAGCCGGCGGCAGCGGTGAGGAGGACGCACGCCGAAGCGGCGAGGGTCCGGAGGGAGGCACGGGGTAGCATGACGGCCTTGAGCAAAGCCGTTCCCCGCCAGTTCGGAAGTCTTAACTTAGCTGAAGACCTTGATGCCGGCCTCGCGCATCTCGATCAGGCGCTTCTTCAGGGTCGAGCGGTTGATGCCGAGGATCATGGCCGACCGCAGCTGGTTGCCGCGGGTCTCCTCCATGGCCCGGCGGATCATTTCCACTTCGATCACGCTGAGGATGTTCTTGCCGTCGTTCAGGCGATTCTGGCGATAGATGGCCTCATAGGCGGTAGCCATTGAAGCACCCGCGGTGGCGGCCTCGGCCAGCGGGGCGGCGGCGGGGGCTGCGGCGAAACTCGGGGCGGCGGCGGGAGCGCTCGTCGCCGCGGCGCGGCGTGGGTTCAGCACTTCCTGCGGGAGGTCCTTGGCGAGGATGGTTTCGCCCTTGGCCAAAACGTTGGCGCGCTGCACCACGTTCTCGAGCTCGCGGACGTTGCCCGGCCAGTCGTGCGCCATGAGCGCGTCGAGGGCCTCGTTGGAGAGGCGCTTCGGACGCGACTTCTTGGCCGCGGCCTGGCGCTGCAGCATGTAGTCGATGAGCAGCGGGATGTCGTCCTTGCGGTGACGGAGGGCGGGCAGCCGGATGCGGAAGACGTTGAGGCGGTAGAAGAGGTCTTCGCGGAACTGGCGCGCGGCGACCATGGCTTCGAGGTCCTTGTTCGTCGCGGCGACGAGGCGCACGCTGACCTTCAGCGTCGTGGTCCCACCCACGCGCTGGATCTCGCCGTCCTGGATGGCGCGGAGGACTTTCGTCTGGGTCGGGAGCGACATATCCCCGATTTCATCGAGGAAAATCGTGCCGCCATCGCAGAGTTCGAACTTGCCCGGCTTCATCGCCGCGGCGCCGGTGAAGGCGCCCTTTTCGTGGCCGAAGAGTTCGGATTCGATCAGGTTTTCCGGGATGGCTGCGCAATTGACGGCCATGAACGGACCTTTCGAGCGCAAGGAGTGCTGGGCGATGCAACGGGCGACGAGCTCCTTGCCGGTGCCGCTTTCGCCGGTGATGAGGACGGTGGCGTCGCTCGCGGCGACCTGGCCGATCGACTTGAGGACTTCCTGCATCGGTTCGGAACTGCCCACGATGCCTTCCTTGTAGTCGGCCGGGTTGACGAGCGAGCGCGCCGACTTGCCGGCGGAGGCGAGGTCGCGCCGGGCGCCGAGGGCGCGGTCGACCAAGGCGATGAGCTTCGCCTGGTCAAAGGGCTTCATGACGTAATCATACGCGCCGAACTTCATCGCCTCGATCGCGGTCTGGGTCGTGCCGAACGCGGTCATCAGGATCACCATCGCCTGCGGCTGCGCGCCGCGGAGCATCTGCAAGGTTTCGATGCCGGTCATCCCGCCCATGCGGTTGTCGAGCAGGATGACGTCGGGTTGGTCGCGCTTCGCGAGCGCGACGCCGGTTTCGCCGCTGTCGGCTTCGATCACCGTGTGGCCCTGGCCAGCGAGCGCGCGCTTGAGCGAGTAGCGCAGGTCTTTATCGTCATCGATGACGAGAACTTTGGCGGGAACTGGGGAACTCATGAATAAAAGTAGGCAGAAAGCGTGCCAGAGAGCGGAGGACCCTACTTTTGTCCTTTAAAGGACTAAGCGCAATAGGCCTGTGTCTATTTTTAGGCAAATTCAGCTCCAAAAGGCCTTTGCAGGGCTTTTTCAGCGGTTTAACTTGGGGTGTGCTCAAAGCTCTCCGCCGCCTCGTTCTGATTTCCTTCGCTGTTCTAGTGGGCTTTGGGATCCTCAGCAACGTGTGGCTTTGGTCCGCCGGGGTGGGTCGGTCGTACAGTCGCCTGGAGCAAGTTCCGCCGGGATCCGTCCTGGTCCTGCTCGGCACGAACGAGTTCGTCGGGCAAACCACGATTCCCACCGGCACCTATCGTCCACGCATCGTGGCCGCGGCGGAGCTCGCCAAGTCAGGTCGGGTGAAGGTGGCCATCGTCTCGGGGATCGAATCCCAGACTTTTACCATGGCCCGCGACCTCCGGGCCGCCGGCGTCACTGGTCCGATCGTCCGCGACCCATACGGCTGGCGCACGCTCGACTCGGTTCACCGGGTGGCCGCCGCTTACCCAGGCGAGTCGGTTGTCTTCGTCTCACAAGGTTGGCATTGCGATCGGGCGCTGTGGATGGCGGACCGGCTGTCGCTGCGCGCCTGTGCTTACCCAGCGGCGTTCGGCGAGGGTTGGCGCCCGCTCTGGGGGGCGGCCCGCGATCTGCTCGCCAAGCCCAAGGCGGTTTGGGATTGGCTGACCGGAAGCGAACTCTCCACGCCGCAACCGGCCGCCACGGGCAACGTGCCGGTGCGCTGATCAGGCCCGTTCGTGGCGGCCATCGCTGCGGCGGAGCAGGTAGCCCTTGATTTCCAGCAGGGTCAACGCGACCGCGGCTTCGGCCTGCGAGCACTGCGTGCGTTCCGCCAGCGATTCGGAGTCATGCGCGGTGCCGCCGCCGAAATGCTTGAGCCAACGGGCATCCGCCGCATCGAGCTTTTCCAGCGGCAACGTCAGTTGGCCGCGCGCTTCGCCGAGTTCGGCCAAGATGTCGTCGAGCGAGGAGACCAAGGTGGCCCCATCGCGAATGAGCGCATGGCAGCCGCGGCTGGTGGGGCTATCGACGCGGCCGGGGAGGGCGCAGAGCACCTTGCCTTGTTCGCCGGCGAAACGCGCCGTGATCATGCTGCCGCCGTCCACATCGGTTTCGACCACGATGACGGCGCGGGCGAGCCCCGCGACGATGCGGTTGCGTTGCGGGAAACTTTGCCGGTCCGCCGGTCGGCCCAGCGGGAACTCCGAGAGCACGCAACCACGCTCGGTCATGCGTCGCCGGAGCTTCACGGCTTCCGGCGGGTACGTGAGGTCAAGCCCGTGCCCCAAGACGGCGGCGGTGCGCCCGTCCGCTTCCAAGGCCCCTTCATGGGCCGCGAAATCGATACCCCG
>DBCN01000075.1:0-3510 GCA_002293065.1 Opitutia bacterium UBA957 | reverse complement strand
TCCCAGAGTTGGCGCAGGGTCGCGGGCCATACCGCATCGGCTTCATGCAGGATGCGATAGTTCAGGGCGCTCGCACGCTCCATTTCGGCCGCATAGTCGAAGTCGCGGTGAAGCAGGCTGGCCACCATCGGACCGGTGAGCCCCTTGACCTGCTGCAACGCTTTCGCCTCCGCGGAGAGTGCCCGCCGCAAATCGCCACCAAAAGCCTCCTGCAGCCGGCGGGCGGAGACGGGGCCGATACCAGCGAGCCCGTTCAAAAGGAGGCGAAGGGTGCGAACGTCGGAAGGCAGCGGGTGCATTCCGTTGAATCGTGATGCGATCAGCGCCCGAGCAAGACCTGCGATAACCTAGGGAGAAGGTCCGTGGTGCGGATGGCTTCTTCCCCTCGTTGCCGCCTAAGGAGATCCGCAGCTTGTGCGTGCCACGTGACGGCGGCGACGATCGCGTCGAACGCCGTCAGGCCCAAGCTGCGCCGACGTGCGAGCACCGCGGCGACCAAGCCGGCCAAGAGATCCCCCGAACCGCCGCGCGCGAGGACGGGCCCGCCGAAAGGAACGTGCACCACCCGGCGGCCATCGGTCACGACGCTCAGCGGTCCCTTGAGTACGATCAACGTGCGCGTGCGGCGCGCATAGGCCAGGCCGTGGGCTACGGTCGGTGGCTGTCCGCTTAGGCGGAGGAATTCGCCCGCATGCGGGAGCAGGACGGTCATTCCCCGGCGGCTACGGGCCGTTTGCACGACTTCCGGCCGCAACGCATCGGCATCGAGGACGCGGTCGCCGGCGAAATCCGCGAGGAGCGCCTGGAGGTAGGCGACGGCCTCCGCGCCCATGCCCGATCCCGTGAGCAGCACGTCCTTGTTCGCGCGGGTGGCCGGGTTGGGTTGTTCGGTCAGCGTGCCCGCCACGTTGGTCTCCAGGCCACGCCACATGGCTTCAGGGTAGGCGACGGCCGCGCGCGTTTGGATGAAGCGAGGCAGGCACGTGGTGACGAGTCCGGCCCCGCCTTGCAGGGCCGCCGCGGTGTTCATCAAGGCGGCTCCCGGCATCGCTCGCGATCCCGCCACGATGAGCACGCGGCCTTGTTGCCGTTTCTCGGTGTTGGCCGGGCGGAGCTTCCGCAGGGCCGCGAGCACGTGGTTGGTCGCGCATGCTTCGGCGCCGCTCTTGCCTGGCAGGCCGATGTCGACGACGCGCACGCGCCCGCGAATGGCTGCGGCCGCCGGTTGCAGCAAGGGCCGCTTGAGCGCGCCAATCGACACCGTGAGGTCCGCGCGCAAGGCCGGGCCCGTGGCGTCGTCGCCGAGTCCGCTGGGGAGGTCGATGGCCACGCGGAAGCCGCGCAGTTTGCCGCAAGCGCGGATGAGCGCGGCGTAAGGTGCACGGAGCGGCGGGCGGAAGCCCTGCCCAAGGAAGCCGTCGAGGACCAAATCGAATTCACTGCGCAGGAGTCGCTTGAGGTCCTTCGGTCCGGCAACGCGCATGCCCGCCCCGTGGTGCGACCAGATGGCGGCCGCTTGGCCCGTGGACGGGATGCCTTCGGCGAAAAGGACGGTGATGCGGGTCCGTGGGGTCCGCAGCAACGCGGCGGTCAACACGGCATCGGCGCCGTTGTTGCCCTTACCCGCGAGGACCAAGATGTCGCCCAGGCGTGCACCCAGATGCTGGACGACTTCGGCGCGGATGCCTTCGGCCGCGCGGTGCATCAAGGTCAGCGACCTTGCTTCGCTCCCGCGGAGGAAGGCTTTCTCGCGGCGGGCGGCTTCGGCGCAGGTGAGGACCGGTAAGGTGGCGCGCGGCATCTTAGCGGACGATCACCGCGAAGGCTTGGGCGAGGTCGTCGGTGTGCGTGAGCGAGACAAGCACCCGCGTGCCGCCTTGGCGGGCCAACAACGCTGTGGCCTTGTCGTCGAGCACGACCAGCGGCTCCTCCAGCGGGCCGTGGAGGACCGAGACGCTCGTGAGCTGGAGGTCAGGGCCCAAACCGGTGCCAAAGGCCTTGCTGACGGCTTCCTTGGCGGCGAAACGGGCGGCAAGGGAAGGATAGGGGTTGGCTTTGGCTAAGCACAGCGCCTGTTCGGCGGGCGTGAAGACTTTGTCGAGGAAGGCCGCCCCGTGTTTCGCGTGGGCGGAGTGGATGCGCGCGACCTCCGTGAGGTCCACGCCGACGCCGATCACATTGCCGCCGGCGAGGTTCATGCGCCGCGGAGCAGGTGGGCTTTCATTTCCGCCACGGCGGCCCGGGCGCCGGTCAGCAGCGAGCGGGCGACGATGGTATGGCCGATGTTCAGCTCATGCAGGTGCGGGAGCGTGAGGATGGCGCGGATGTTGTCGTAGTTGATGCCATGGCCGGCGTTGACGACGAGGCCAAGGCGGTGCGCCCGTTCGCACCCCGCGCGAAGGCGGGCGAGTTCCTCGTCGGCTGTCGGGCTGAGCCAAGCGTTCGCAAAGGCCCCTGTGTGGAGTTCGACGACGGGCGCGCCGACGGCGTGGGCGGCCTCGATTTGGGCCGCCTCCGCGCCGATGAACAAGGAGACCTCGATGCCGACGTCCTTGAGGGCGGCGACGGTCGCGGCCACGCGGTCGCGTTGCCCGGCCACTTCCAAGCCACCTTCGGTGGTGACCTCTTCACGGGATTCCGGCACCAGGCAGACGGCCGCGGGGCGGAGGCGTCGGGCGAAGTCCGTCATCCAGGGGGTACAGGCCATCTCGAGGTTCAGGCGGACGCCGGGCAGCTGGGCGATCGCAAGGACATCGTCTTCCTGGATGTGACGACGGTCTTCGCGGAGGTGGACCGTGATGCCGTCGGCCCCACCCGCCAAGGCCTCGCGCGTGAAGGCGAGCGGGCTGGGTTCGGCATGCACCGAGCCATGCGTGCCGCGGTAACGCGCTTGGCGGACCGTCGCGGCATGGTCGATGTTGACGCCTAGCAGGATGCGGGCGCTCATTGCTTCTTCAGCTTATCGAGTTCCTTTTGGATCTTCGCCTTGTCGCGTTCGAATTCCTTCTTCATGTCCGGCTGGTTGCACTTGTCGAAGTAAGGCTGCATGGTGTCGATCAGGCCCAGCACGGTCTTCATGCGGAAGACGTCGTCGCCGGTGTCGGACATCTCGTTCTGGTAGAGGCGGCGGATTTCGCGGAGGAAGCTGAGTTCCAAGGCCGCGTTGCCTTTGACCGCGATGTAGAAGTTATCGAGCAGGCTCCGGAAGGTCGGGAGGTGCTCGATGTTGTCCTTGAGCCCCTGCCGCATGAAGAAGAAGAGGTTTTCCTGACCCTTGGCGGACTTGTCCTTCGCGAGCTGCCGCGCGGTGCGTTCGACCGCGACCACGATGAGGTCGTACCGGGTCTTGTCGAAGGTCTGCCCACGTAGGCGCTTCTTCTCGCGCATGAACTGGTTGTAGGAATTCTTGCACTCCATGTAGACCTGTTCGGAAGTCATCTTCGGGTCGGTCCAGACGTGCTTTTCGGCGAGGTCATCGGCGTATTTGATCATGTCCGGCCACCGCTTGTC
>DBCN01000133.1:1043-3004 GCA_002293065.1 Opitutia bacterium UBA957 | reverse complement strand
GGCTCCAACGTGCAGGCCATCTCGGCGCGCCTCTGGTCGGCGGGCTTCCTGCCGACGCAATATTCGGGCGTCACCTTCCGCTCCGCCGGCGACCCCGTGCTCTACCTGCGCGACCCCGACGGCGTCAGCCGCGAGACGCGCCGCAAGATGCTCGACGGCCTGAACGAGCTCAACGAGTTGACCTAC
This sequence comes from Opitutia bacterium UBA957, assembly GCA_002293065.1. Lineage (GTDB taxonomy): Bacteria > Verrucomicrobiota > Verrucomicrobiia > Opitutales > UBA953 > UBA953. The sequence continues at coordinate 2,818 of DBCN01000133.1, read as the reverse complement.
CAGCAGGTGGGCGACCCTGAGACCGCCACCCGCCTCAAGCAATACGAGATGGCCTTCCGCATGCAGGCCTCGGTCCCGGAACTCGCGGACCTCTCCAAGGAATCCAAGGAGACTTTTGACCTGTACGGCCCGGACTCCCGCGATCGCGGGACCTTCGCCAACAGCTGCCTCACGGCCCGCCGGCTCGTCGAACGCGGCGTGCGCTTCGTGCAGATCTTCCACCGCGGCTGGGACCAGCACGGCAACCTGCCGAATGACATCAAGGCGCAGTGCAAGGACATCGACCAGGCCGCCTGGGCGCTCATCCAGGACCTCAAGCGCCGTGGCATGCTCGACGATACCCTCGTCGTTTGGGGCGGCGAATTCGGCCGCACCGTCTACTCGCAAGGCACGCTGACCAAGACCAACTATGGCCGCGACCACCACCCGCGCAATTTCTGCATCTGGATGGCTGGTGCGGGCGTCAAGGGCGGGATGACCCTCGGTGAAACGGATGAATTCTCGTACAACGTGGTCAAGGACCCCGTGCACGTGCGCGACCTCCACGCGACGATCTTCAACCGCTTCGGCATCGACCACGACAAACTCCTCTTCAAGTACCAAGGCCTCGACCAGAAACTCGTCGGCGTCGTCCCGGCGAAGGTAGTTAAAGCCATTCTGACTTAGTCGGGTGGTGGGTTGCGATGAGGTAGGGTTGGCACTGCGTGCCAACCTAGCTGCCTCGCCTGTATCTATTGGTAGGGGCGCGACTGCGTCGCGTCCGTTCGCCTACGACGAACAATGCCACGCCCCATCCCCTACCCCTACCCCTATCCCCCATCCCCTCTAACCCCCATGGGGCCTCACGCCTTCCCGGGAATGGGCGCGACTTCGGGCGGGAGCTTGACGTTACCGGCTTCGAAATCCTTCGGGCCGATGGCGAACTGGGAGTTGTAATGCGGCGACTTGTCGTTGGTCAGCAGGTCGGCGAAACGGATGACTTCGCCGGTGTAGGCGGACATGCGGCCCATGATGACGGCGAGGTTGGACTCGGCGATCTGACGGGCGTCATTGAGGGGCTGGCCGTTATAGGCGCTGCGGATCAGGTCGACGTGTTCCTGCACCATGGCGTCACCGGTATCGAGTTTGATGTCAGCCACCTTGACGTCCTTTTTGGTGAAGACCTTGCCGCTGCCGTAGCACGAGCCTTCGGCGCCGGTGAAGAATTCGCCGACCCGGCCAGCGGTATCGGTGATCTGGCGGCACTGGCTGTGGATATGGACGGCATCACCGAAATCGAAATCGACGCTGAAGAAGTCGAACATGTTGCCGGAGTCGCGACGGGCGCGACCGCCGAAGCCCAAGGCGCTGACGGGCGGACGGCCCAGGAACCAGATGGCGACGTCGACGTTATGGATGTGCTGCTCGACGATGTGGTCGCCGGAGAGTTCCGCGAAGTTCACCCAATTGCGGTTCATGTAGACGCCATCCGTGTCGCCGGCGGCGCGACGACGCACCCAGGGCACGGTGCCGTTCCACTGGACGACCCCACCACGGATGGCGCCGATGGCGCCAGCCTCGATGAGGGCCTTGTTTTTCAAGTATGAGGCATCGTGACGACGCTGCGTCCCGGCGACGACGGCCAAGCCCTTGGCTTTGGCCTTCTCGCCGGTGGCGATGATGGCACGGGCACCGACCGGGTCGACGGCGACGGGCTTCTCGACGAAGCAATGCTTACCCGCTTCGACCGCGGCGGCGAAATGCACCGGACGGAACGCGGGTGGCGTGGCCATGAG
>DBCN01000133.1:0-883 GCA_002293065.1 Opitutia bacterium UBA957 | reverse complement strand
ATCTTACAGGCCGCGATGAACTGAATCAGGGCACCGGTACCACGACCACCGCACCCGATGAGGGCGACCTTAACCTTAGCAGGCATGGCCCCTTGGGCGCTCAGGATGCTCGGGGCGGCGGCCAGGGCGAGTCCGCCGAGGGCCATGGTGGTTACGAAGTCGCGACGTTGGATGGGGTGTTCCATGCGTTCGGATTGTGGCAGTCCCCGAGGACTCTCAAACGTTTTCGGATGAGGACTGTCTCGAGGTAGGGACAGCACCACGTGCTGTCCTAGCTTTGTCTCGGGTAGGGTTTGCACTGCGTGCCGACCTAGCTGCCTCCCCTACCCGTTCGCCTACGGCGAGCCATGCCTCTCCCTCCCGCCATCCCGCTATCCCCCATCCCCTATACCTTCCTACCCCTTCTCCCCTTGTCTCTCCCTTCCCTCCCTGCCTTTCTACCCTGATGCCTGAATTGGTCCAACCCCCGTCTCTACCCCGTCTCCTGGGGCGCTGGGGCTTTTTGCTGGTGGCGTGCTGCCTTAGCCTCGGTGCGGCTGGTGCAGCCTTCTTGGCCGGATTGCGCTGGGTCGGAGCCACCTTCGCCGCCCATCCGTGGCTGCTCTGGACGTTGCCCCTGATCCTACTCTTCACCCTCTGGGCTTACAAACAAGTCGGACCACCCTGCGCCGGTGGCACGAAAACGTTGATCGCGGAAATCAAGGACCCTCAGGAAACCCTCCCGGCGTCGATGGCGCCGATGATCTTTGGCTTCACGCTGTTCTCGCACCTGGGCGGGGCGTCGGTCGGACGGGAAGGCACGGCCCTGCAGATGGGCGGTGCGATTGCCGATCAATGGTCGCGACTCTTCACCCTTTCTAAGGAAGAACGGCGCACCCTGCTC
>DBCN01000104.1:7991-9779 GCA_002293065.1 Opitutia bacterium UBA957 | reverse complement strand
GGTTGCCTGCATTTCCTCGCAGCCCACCACGACGTGACGGTGTTCGACCGGGACACCCGGCCCGGCGGCCATGCGCACACCATCGACGTGCCGGCGACCCAGGCGGGCGGCACGCAACCGATGGACACCGGCTTCATGGTCTTCAACGAGGTGACCTACCCGCATCTCTGCCGGCTCTTCCGCGAACTGAACGTCGGCTGGAAAAAGGCGCCCATGTCCTTCTCGGTCCGCCACGACCCGACGGGCATCGAATGGTGCGGCAGTTCCTTCCGCCATCTGTTCGCCCAGAAACGCAACCTCTTCAGCCTGCGCTTCTGGCGGCTCCTGCTGCAGATCAATCGCTTCAACCAATTGGCCAAGACGGGCTGGCAATCGACCGAGGCCGAAACCACTTCGCTGCGCGATTGGTGCGCGCGGCATGGCTTGGGCGCGGACTTCCTCGAGCTCTACCTGATCCCGATGAGTTCGGCGGTTTGGTCCACGCCCCCGGAAAAGATGCTGGGCTTCCCCGCCGCCGCCCTGCTCCGATTCTTCCATAACCACGGCTTCCTCGGGCTCGACACGCAGCATCAGTGGCTGACGCCGGTCAACGGCTCGCGCTCGTACGTCCAGGCGCTGCTGGCGCGGCACCCCGCCCGGCTGCGGCTCGGCGCGGCGGTCAAGTCCGTGCGGCGGGCCGAAGGCAAAGCCCTCGTCGCCACCGACGCCGGCGAAGAAGCCTTTGACCGCGTCATCTTGGCGAGCCACGCGGACCAATCGCTCGCGCTGCTCGCCGATGCCGACCCCACCGAACGCGCCGTCCTCCAAGCCTTCGCCTACAACCAAAACGTGGCCTTGGTCCACTCGGACCCCAGCCCGATGCCCAAGGCCAAGCTCGCTTGGTCGGCGTGGAACTACCAGACCTGGCGCACCGCCGGCGGTGAAGCGACCTCCACGCACTATTGGATGAACGCCTTGCAAGGCCTCGAGCCGGCGCGGCCCTACTTCGTGACGATCAACCATCCCGAAAGGATCGCCGCAGACAAGGTGCTCCAGACAATCCCCGTCGAGCACCCCATGTTCTCACTCGAAGCGATGGCGGCCCAAGGAAAAGTGCAGGCCCTGAACGAACGCCCGGGAGCCCGCGTCCACTTCGCCGGTGCTTGGCAACGCTATGGCTTCCACGAAGACGGCCTCTGGTCCGCGCATCGACTCTGCAGCTTCCTGCTTGGTCGCGACGCCTGGACGGCTTAGGCGGGGAACTTCACGTCGACGGCCTTCCGCTCGAAGCCCGCGGCGACGAAGAGCGACCCGGGCTGCATCGACACGAGCTGCGCCACGTAAGCGTCCGGAATTCGCTCCAAGCGCGTGTTGTAGAAGGTCGTGATGTCGTTTGCATACGCCCGGGCCAACGCGATGCGGTCCTCCGTCTCGGTGAGGTGCTTCATCAGGCTGTTAAAGGACTGATCGGCCTTCAGGTCGGGGTAGCGCTCAACCACCGCCAACAAAGACGACGCCACGGCGGAGACGCGCGTGGTGCCAGCCTGCGCGCGCAAGGTCGCGATGGTCGTCTGCAGCTCCGCCTCATGGTTCCGGAAACCCTGCAGGCAGGCGACCAGCGGAGGAATCAGGTCCGCGCGGCGCTTCAGCTGCACATCGATCAGCGAATGCGCTTGGCGCACGCGGTTCCGCAGGCCGACCAAGCTGTTGAAGACCATCCAAACCCACCCGGCGGCCCAAGCGAGGAAGTAGCCGGCCACCAGCACCAAGACCGCTGGGTGCTCCAGGCTGATGAAAAAAAAGCCGCAA
>DBCN01000104.1:0-7914 GCA_002293065.1 Opitutia bacterium UBA957 | reverse complement strand
CGGGGCGTGATGATGAACATGTCCGCCTTGGAATCCTGGACGATCTGGGGGGCCACGATGTCCGACCGCTCGGTCGCGCGGCCCCGAACGAACAGCTGGGTCCCGACCGGTAGGCCGGACTCGCGGAACCGCCGGCGCCCGGTGGAATCGGCGATCTCATCGCTCGGTCCCTTGGCGAAGTAGAGGTCGTCGTGGCGGGAAGCCGTCTCGGAAAAGAGGTCGAGCGTTTCGAGGTCGGCCCCGCGGGGATGGACCCAGAGGAAACCGAATTCGTCCTTCAGGTAAAACCCTTGCGTATGGTCCTTGCCCGCCACGTTCGTCCAGCCGCTCCGGAGCACCCGGCGGGTGCGGGTGCGTCCGTCCTTATCCGTATAGGTTTCCGTCTCCCAACGCTCCCACTCTTCCTCGATGCTCCAATCGTAAAGCACGCACATGCGGCCCGACAAATAAGCCTGGAACGGGGTCGAGGTCACGCAGACGCCGGTGACTTCGACCTCGCCGATGAAGACCCCCAAGGTCTTGCTGAGCGGGGTGTCGTCGAGCAGCCGGCGCTTCCGGCCGGCGTTGAGGCCACACAAAAGCAGGAGGAACCCCAAGGCGAGGAGGAGGGGGCCCGCGGGGCTGAGTTCGGCGGCAAACACCTCGTCAGTCTGACCCAGCGCGGTCCCCTTTGGCAAGCGTAGGCGGGCACTTGCACCCGCGGGGTTTCCGTCCACGCTGGGCGGCGATGGTCCGACTCTACGATGCGCAGGTCATGCACGCCCGGCTTTGGCCGAAGCGGCACGGCTTCACGCATGGTGTCTTTTGCTTTGCAGTAGAACTAAGCGCCTTTGGCCGGATCGGCCAAGGCCTGGCCCTCCTCGGGGAAAAAGGCTGGGCGCCGTACCAACTGCGCGCGGCCGACTTCCTGCCGGCGGCGACCGTGTTCGGCGCGGAAGGCGGCCCGCAGGATTTCGGCGGGGCCGACGCGTCCTTGGCGCAGCGGGTCCGCGCGTTCTGCGCGGCCCACGGGGAGACGCTCGCCCCGGAGGCGCGGATCACCCTCATCGCGATGCCGCGCGCGTTCGGGAAAAGCTACAACCCCGTCATCTTCTTCCTGGTGCACCAAGGTGGCCGACTCCACTGCGGCATCGCGGAGGTCCACAATACCTTCGGCGAACGGAAGGCTTGGTTCCTGGGGCCGGCCTGCCGCCAAACCGGGCCCAACGGCGAGGAGGCGCTCGTCCTCCGGACCCCCAAGCGCTTCTACGTCTCGCCCTTTTCCGGCCTCGATACCGAGTTCGAATTCACGCTGCGCACGCCCGATGGGCGCTTGGCCGTGGGCGTCGACCACTTTGAAGACGGGCGGAAGACCTTGATCAGCACCTGGACCGGTCGGGCCGTCCCGCTGACCGATGCCCAACTCACCTGGCTGACGCTGAAGGTCCCGTTCCTGATCCTCAAGGTCGTGAGCTTGATTCACCTGCATGCCGCGTGGCTATGGCTCGTGAAAAAACTTCCCTTTCGCCGCAAGGGGGATGACATCGCTCTCCAGCGCAACCTGCGCCACCCCACTCCCGAACTCCTTCGCAAAGAATGACCGCCGCCGCCCCCATCAGCCTCGCCGAGGCCAGCTCCCGCGGAGGCTTCGCCCGCCGGTTGGTGCTGCGTGAGCTCCGCCGCATGCGCCGGTCGCAGCTGCGCCTGACCTTGCCGACGGGGGAAACGCTCCTCCTCGGCGACCCGGACTTCGCTGGGCGGGCGGCGGAGATCCACCTCTCCGACGAGAACTTCTTCCGCCGCATCGTCCTGGCCGCGGACATCGGCCTCACCGAATCCTACATGGACGGCGAATGGGATTCGCCCGACCTCCGGGCCGTGATCGGCTTCTTCATCGAGAACGTGGACCACACGCCGGGCATGTCCGGTTCGGCCGCGCGCGGCGCCGCCCTGGGTCTCCTGCGCATCGCCGACCGCATCGGCCACCTACTCCGACCAAACTCCAAACAGGTCGTCCGTCGCAACATCTCGGAGCACTACGACGTCTCCAACGACTTCTTCCAATTGTTCCTCGACCCGTCGATGATGTACTCGTCGGCCCGCTGGGAAGGAACTGATTCCCTCGAGCAGGCGCAGACCAACAAGAACGACTCTCTCTGCCGCTTCCTCCAGCTCAAGCCGACGGACCACGTGATCGAAATCGGCACCGGCTGGGGCGGCTGGGCCCTGCACGCCGTCAAGAAATACGGCTGTCGCGTCACCTCGCTCACCATCTCGCAGGCCCAGCACGACCTCGCCGTCGAACGCGTCAAGGCCGCCGGCCTGGCGGACCGCATCACCGTCAAGCTCGAGGACTTCCGCGACCACCAAGGCCAGTACGACAAATGCGTCTCCATCGAGATGATGGAAGCCCTCGGCCACAAATACCTCCCCGCCTTCTGCGCGTCGATCGGCCGCCTGCTCAAGCCCGCCGGCATCGCGGCCTTCCAATACATCACCTGTCCCGACAGCCGCTACGACGAGTTCCGCCGCGGCGTCGACTTCATCCAGAAGCACATCTTCCCGGGCTCCTTGCTGCTCTCGATCAACCGCGTGAACCAGCTCATGACGAAGGAGAGCCGCTTCCAGCTCCATCGCCTCGAGGAATTCGGCTTGGATTACGCGCGCACGCTCGATGCCTGGTGCCAAGCCTTCGAGGCCAAGCTCGATCAGGTGCGCGCCATGGGTTTCGACGAACGCTTCATCCGCAAGTGGCGCCTCTATTTCCGCTACTGCGAAGCCGCCTTCGCGCACCGCAACATCGGGGTCGTCCAAGCCGTCTACGTCCGCCCCAACCACCCTTCCCTCTAACATGAAAACCCGCAACACGCTCATCGCCTACTTCGTCCTCGTCCTCGTCGCCATGACCTGGGTGTCGTGGTATGCCAGCACCGCCCCGACCATCACCTCGTTGGCGCAATACGCCGCCGTCGCGGGCAAGGAAGGCATCAACGTGCTGGACGGGTTCGTCACCGTCTGCAGCGAGCCATGGGGCCTCGCCACGATGTTCGACGCCTACTTCGGCTTCCTGGCGTTTTGGCTCTACGTCGCTTGGCGCGAACGCTCCGGGCTGGCCCGCGGGCTATGGTTCGTCGCGCTGATGCTGCTCGGCAATTTCGCCATCGCCGGCTACGCCTTGGCCTGTCTCTGGAAAGCCCCGGCGGACGCCAGTCTCGACGTCACCTTCTTCACCCGCAAGCAGGCCTGATGGGTAGGGTCCGCGATTGGTTGCGGCGGAAGGTCGGCGATCCGTTGCTCGCGCTGCTGAAGCGCGGCCTCGCGCCCCACGACCTCGCCTTGGCGGCCGTCGTCAGCCTCGGCGTAGCGGTCAACCCGATCATCGGGTCGACGACCGTCCTCTGCCTGATTGCCGGCCGCCTCCTGCGCCTCAACCACCTCGTGATGCAGACGGTCAACTACCTCGCTTATCCGCTTCAGTTCATCTTGCTGGTCCCCTTTGTCCGCCTGGGCGAACAACTCACCGGGGCGGAGCCACTCCCCCTCAGTCCCAGCCTCCTGATCGAGGAGTTCCAAAGGTCCTTCTGGGGCTTTGTCGCGAAATTCGGCCTCGCCTATGTCCACGGCCTCTTGGGGTGGGTATTAGTCGTGCCACTCGCTTGCTTGGGGCTATACTTCATCCTCATCCGGCTCTTCCGCCGGCTCGGCCCACCTGACGCCTCCCCTGCTCCATGAATCCCAGCCTCCTCGGTCAGCTCCTCTTTGATTTCGTCTACATCCTGTTCCTCGCCGGATTCTTCTTCACGGCGACTTGGGTCGTGGCGAAGTTGCTCGATAACTGGTCGATCGTCGACGTGGCCTGGGCCTATGGCTTTGCGCTCGTCGGCCTCTGGATCCTCACCTCCTTCCCTTGGAACGCGCGCGACCCCTTCCTCTGGCTCGCGGCGGCGACGACCGTCTGGAGCCTGCGTCTCGGCTCGCACCTGGCGATCCGCGTCCTCGGACACCTCGACCGCGAAGACGGACGCTACCTGAAGATGCGGACGGAATGGGGCAAGTGGACGGGTCTCAAGATGTACCGCTTCTACTTGTACCAAGCCGTCGCGCTGGCGTTGCTGCTCTTGCCCCTGATTTCCGCGGCCGGGACCACGCCCAAGGAAGCCGGCGAGATGGCCATCTGGCATTGGCTCGGTCTCCTCATCTTCGCCTTGGGCATGCTGGGCGAAGGGTTCGCCGACGCCCAACTGGCCGCCTTCAAGCGTAACCCGGAAAACCGCGGAAAGGTCTGCGCCCACGGCCTCTGGGCCTGGACCCGCCACCCGAATTACTTCTGCGAATGGCTCGTCTGGGTCGGCTTCGCCCTCCTGTCCTTCAACCAAAGCTATTGGGGCATCCCCGGCTTCGCCTGCGCGGGCGTCATGTACCACCTGCTGACCCGCGTGACGGGCATCCCCCTGACGGAAGCCCAGCTCTTGGCGTCCAAGGGGCCCGCCTACGCCGAGTACCAAAGTCGGGTGCCGGCCTTTTGGCCGCGGAAGCCTTTGCGGTAATTTTCTGGTGCTCCGGGTTGCCACCGACGACGGAAACGCCTCTTATGGGGGCGTGCCGCTCATCGACACCATCCTCGCCAAAGACCTCCTCCCCGACGGCGCCATCCGCTGGGGCATCCGCCGGCTCCTCAAACAGCGCCTGCGCGACGAACGCCCCGACGACAACGTCGCGCGCCTCGCCAAGGTCGACCGCTTTGCCGCGCAACTCCGCTCGATGCCGGTCGCCGTCGAAACGAAAGCCGCCAACGACCAGCACTACGAAGTCCCGGCAGCCTTCTACAAGCTCTGCCTGGGGCCCCGCCTGAAATACTCCTCGTGCTATTACACGGTAGGCACGGAAACCATCGGCCAAGCCGAAGAGACGATGCTCGCGCTGACCTGCAAGCGCGCCGAATTGGCCGACGGGATGGAAATCCTCGAACTCGGCTGCGGTTGGGGATCGCTCACCTTGTGGATGGCGGAGCACTACCCGAACGCCCGGATCACCGGCGTCTCCAACTCCGCTTCCCAGCGGGCCCATATCGAGGGCGAATGCGCCAAGCGCGGTTTCCGCAACGTCCGGATCATCACGCAGGACATGAACCTCTTCGCCGCCGAAGCCGGCCGTTTCGACCGGGTCGTCTCGGTGGAGATGTTCGAACACATGAAGAACTGGGCCGAGCTCATGCGCCGCATCGGCGGCTGGCTCAAGCCGGGCGGCAAGCTCTTCTTCCACGTCTTCACCCACCGCGACATCGCCTACCATTTCGAACCCAAGGACGGCTCGGACTGGATGTCCCGGCACTTCTTCACCGGCGGGATAATGCCCTCCAATGACCTCGCAATGCGCTTCCAGGACGACCTGAAGTTCGAAACGCATTGGGAAGTGGAAGGCCGGCACTACGGCCAGACCGCCGAGCACTGGCTCCAGAACACCGATGCCCATCGCGGAGAGGTCCTGCGCATCTTCGCCGAGACCTACGGCCCGGAGCAGGCCCGCAAGTGGCTCGCCTACTGGCGCATCTTCTTCATGGCCTGCGCCGAACTCTGGAACTACCGGGGCGGCGCGGAGTGGATGGTCTGCCATTACCGCTTCGCTAAGAAGTAAGCCCCGCAAGTCCACGTTTGCCTCGCCGCCTTTCCGGCGTTTGCTCGGCGCATGCAGAGCTACGACGAAAATGGCGTGCCGCTGGAACGGTGGCAGATCGGCGCTTCGACCTACGAAACCTGCCTGACCCGCGGTGCCCGGCTGCTCCGCTGGCGCCTGAGCCTACCCACGGGCGACCGCGAGGTCCTGCACTGGCCCGCCGGCGCCGACTGCGCGCCCGACAAGATCGGCCTGGTGCGGGGCGGCAATCCAATCCTTTTTCCGTTCATGGGCCGTAATTATGCGGACGGTGAAAAGTTCGCCTGGAAGGATGCCGACGGCGTCAAACGCCCGATGCCGCAGCACGGTTTCGCCCGGGACTGCCGGTTTGAAATCATCGAAAGCAGCGACCGGCATGCCCTGGTCCGCCTGGTGCCGGATGAACGCGCCCGCGCCTGCTACCCATTCGCCTACGAATTCCGCATCCGCTACGAATTCCGCGAACTCTTCCTGCGCTGCACCTTCGAATTCGAGAATCTCGATAGCCGTCCGCTGCCTTGGTGCGCGGGGCATCACTTCTACTTCACGCTGCCATGGCACGCCGGGCTCAGCCGACGCGACTACCTGCTGAAGATCGCCTCCAAGAAGCAGTGGCGCCACGCCGCCGACGGCAAACTCATCCCCTTCGGCGAACTCAAGGGGCGGACCGAATTCGCCTTCGACGACCCGCACCTCCCGGATTGCATCTTCACGAACCTGAAGGATGCAACGGTATCCTTCGGTCCGCGCTCGGGCGAAGAGAACCTCACCGTGAAGGTCGGGGAAGAACCGATTCCGGATGCGTGGACGACCGTCGTCACGTGGACCCCGGATGCGGAAGCGCCTTTCTACTGCGTCGAGCCTTGGATGGGCCCGCCCAATAGCCCCGAACACAAGAACGGGCTCCGTTTTGCGGAGCCCGGTCGGGTCGAGACCTTCGTCACCGAAGTCTCGTTGCTGTAAGCGCCCAGCGCTCGCTGACGGCTTACTTGTTGCTGGTCCGGTCAATCGGCAGACGGGTACCAGGCGCCTTCTTGGTCGGAGCGGGGGTGGCCGGGCTGGCCGCCGGGGCGGTCACGGCCGGAACCGGGACGAGGCCACCATTGTCGATGATGAGGGGAGCACCGGTGAAGACCGGGCCGCCGTCGGTGACAGGGCTAGGGGCCTTATCTGGGCCGAAGCAGCCGACGAGGACGAAAGAGAGGGCGGAGAGAACGAACAGGTTGCGTGCCATGACGGTGGAGTTAGGTTGCTCGGACTTTACCGAGCATGACCTCCCGCTCAAGCGCAGATTCTCACCCCCGCGTGCTCTTCATCTGCACGGGCAACTTCTACCGGAGCCGCCACGCCGAGGCCCTGTTCAATTGGCATGCCCACCGCGAGGACCTGCCTTTTCGGGCCTTTTCCCGCGGGCTCCTGACCTCCATGGTCGCCGACGAACCAACCCGGATTTCCGTCGATACGCGGGCCCGGCTCAAGCACCTGGGCATCCCGGAGGACCACACCGGCCCCGAGCCCGTGCAGCTCCGCCCCGAGGACCTCACCCGCGCCCATCGCTCGATCGCCCTCAAGAAGGACGAACACTACGCCATGATGCTCAAGGCCCACCCCGATTGGGCCGATCGCATCGAATACTGGCAGGTTCACGACATCGACTGCGCGCAGCCCGCGGACGCGCTCCCCCAGATCGAGGCGCAAGTCCTCGGCCTGGTGGAGTCGTTCCGGCGGAACGGCTGACGAAGCTCAGGCCGCGGCACCCGCGTCGGCGCGGCGCAAGGACTCGAGCATCTCGGCCGCTTCCTTCAGAAGGGTACGCAATTCGGCCATCGTTTCGGCACCGACGTCGGCCTTGGTCAAAGCCGCCTCCTTCAACGCTTCGGAGCGCGCGGCCAATTCCTTGGCGAGCGCGTGCGCGGCGGTGATGGTGCGGGCCTTGAGTTCGCGGGTGTGGACGTCGAGGCGAGCGGCGAGCTTGTCGATGTCCGAACCCAGCGTGCGGCTCTTCTCCTTGAGTTCAGCGGCGAGGATGCGGGCATCCGGGACGCGGCGGAGATCCTGGACCATGCCGATCTTCTCGAGGGACCAGATGATCCACTTCGTCGGGTCGAACTGCCAAGCCTTCACGCCATTGCGGTAGTCGTGCTGGAACTCGTGGTGGTAGTTATGGTAGCCTTCACCGAAGGTGAGCAAAGCCACGGCGCCGGAGTCGCGCGCGCTGTGGGTGGTCGAGTAAGGGCGACGACCGATCATGTGGCAAAGCGAGTTGATGCAGAAGGTGCCCTG
>DBCN01000128.1 GCA_002293065.1 Opitutia bacterium UBA957 | reverse complement strand
GCTGACCTCGCTGACCGGCCTCACCGCTCAGAACAAGACTTACGATGGCTTGACGGGTGCCACGTTGAACACCGGTGCACCGACCTTCGGCGGCCTTGTCCCCGGCGACACTCTGACAATCGACGCGGCCACGGGTAACTTTGTGGATAAGAACGCCGCCAACGGCAAGATCGTGCACATCACGGGCATCCTCCTCGGTGGTTTGGACGCTTCGAACTATGATCTCCCGGCCTCGGTGACCGCCACTGCTACCATCCTTAAGGCTACCTTGAACGTCTCGGCCAACAACCATGGCGTCAATTACACGGGCAGCGGTTATGTGGGCGGCAACGGCGTTAATATCACCGGTTACGTGCTGACCGAAGGCCTGGCGGAACTCGGTGGCAGCCTGAACTACGGTGGTTCCAGCCAAGGCGCCATCAAGGCAGGCACCTACGACATCACGCCTTTCGGCTACACGGCCGCGAACTACGACCTCGTCTACACCAACGGTATCCTGACCATCGCCGGAGCGCCGGTCGTCGTCGATCCGCATGAGTTCCTCCCCAAGCCCGTCGTGGTCCCTGTCTACCCGATCGCCCCGATGGCCGTTCAGATGCCGGCGGCAGTCGGCGGACTCAATTACGTTGCCGTCAATCCTGCAGGTGTCCCGGTCCCGGCGTCGAGTGGGGCGAAGCCAGGTGTCGCCGTCGGCGAATCGGCGGCCGAGAGCAAGAACGGCGCCGCCAGCGACCGCATCGACAAGGGTGCTTCCCGCGCGATCCAAGGCCCGACCGATATCCTCGTGATCAGCGGCGGTATCAATCTGGGCAAGGCCTACCTCGGCGCCGAATGATTCGGACGCAGCCCCTCACTTCCAAAGCAATGAACAAGATCAAGTTCCTCACCGCCGCCGCCCTCTTGGGCGCATGTGGCGTATCCTCCGCCCAAGTGGCACCCCCCGATGCCGGCAAGGTGCTGACCGGGAACACCGCCGCCGCTCCGAAGGCCCCGGCCGACACCAAGGCACCTCAGGTGAAGGTCCCAGTCGAGGCCGTCGCCGAAAAAGACGATGGCGCCAAGGTCCTGGTATCTTCGGTGTCCATCACCGGAAACACCGTCATTGGTTCCCAGGAACTGGTGGACCTCGTCCAGGATCAGCTCGGCAAGCCGCAGTCGCTGGCCGGCATGAAGGCCTTGGCTCGACGCATCGGCGATTATTACCGTTCGAAGGGCTATCCCTTCGCCCGCGCCCTCATCCCTGCCCAGGACTTCAAGGGCGGCGCGCTCGGCATCACCATCTTGGAAGGGCGTTATGGCTCGGTGAGCCCAACCGGCACCCAGGAGATGGTCGATGGCGCCAAGCCGTTCCTCGTTTACCACCTCCGCAGCGGCGACGTCATCGAAGCCCAGCTCCTCGAGCACACGCTCCTCGTACTCGACGACGTGCCCGGCATCGAGGTCGTCCCGACCGTCAGTCCGGGTCTTAAGTCCGGTACCGGCGACCTGTCCGTCCAAACGGTCCTCGCGGAGCCCTCCGGCGGTGAATTCGGCGTCGACAACCACGGTAGCCGCTACACCGGCGAGTACCGCGCCCACCTCAACTGGTTCCGCAACTCCGGCCTCACCTTCGGCGATCGTTTGGCGCTCAGCGTCATGGTCACCGATGAAAACATGTGGCTCGGTTCGGCCGACTATGAACTCCCCCTGGACGGCAACGGCCTCCGCGCTTCGGTCGGTTACGCCCATACGACCTACGAACTGGGGAAGGACTTCGCCTCCCTTGGCGCCTCCGGCCTCGCCAAAATCTGGTCGGCCAAGCTCAGTCGCCCGCTCATCCGCAGCCAGATGTTCAACCTGCAGGCCGCGGTCGGCATCCAGCATAAGACGCTGCAGGACGATTTCGCCACGACCGCCACGAGCGAGCGCAAGTTCAGCCATAACTTCCCGGTGTCGCTGCGCTTCGACAAGCGCGACGGCCTGCTCGGAGGTGCCATCAGCTACGGTCAACTGACCTGCACCTACGGCGATCTGCACCTCGACGACGCCCTCTTTGCGGCCGACGCTTCGACGGCGCAGAAGTCCGGCAGCTTCGTCAAGGTCAACTTCGACTTGGCGCGTATCCAGAAGTTGCCGGGGAGCTTCTCGGCTTATTTCCGCGCCTCCTTCCAGTGGTCGAACAGCAACCTTGATTCCTCCGAGCGCCTCACGCTGGGTGGAGCCGAAGGCGTCCGGGCCTACCCCATGGGCGAAGGCTCCGGAGATGAAGGTTGGTTGGGTCAGGTCGAGCTGCGTTACGACGCCAGCTCGTTCTCTCCGTTCGTCTTCCTGGATGCCGGTTCGACCAGCCTCAACCACACCCCTTGGGATCTCGCTTCGGACAAGACCCGCACCATCTCCGGCGCCGGTGTCGGCGTCCGTACGGCCTACGGTCGGTGGAACGGCGAAGTCGTCGTGGCTACCCGCCTCGATGGGGGCGTGCCTCAAGCGGACTCCCGGACGGCTGCCACCCGAATCCTCTTCTCGGCTTCACGTTCGTTCTGAGGCAGGAAAACCTCGAACTGATGAAATCAGGCCCTGTCCGATGGACAGGGCCTTTTTATGGGGTGATTCATCGGTTGGTGCCGGCTTCATCGGCGGCTTCGCGTCGCTTAAGTGCTGGGACCTGACACCTACATGGCATCGTGAAGTTTCCGAAACTTTACGCTGGGTGTTATTCCGCAGAGATGACGCGGGCCTGGAGGGGGTGTTGGTCAATTTTGACTAAGGCTACGGGTCATAATCTCGATAGCCTTTGTCACTTTAATGGGTAAAAGGTTAGTCACTTGGCCGACATGGGCGTTACCCCTTTCAAGAAAAAGAAAGTATTCGAGCTCCTGGCGGATGCGCTGGAAGTCCGGATCCGGGAGGAGTCTTGGACGGGCCTGATCCCCTCCGGGCGCGACCTGGCCCATTCGCATGGCGTCAGTCTGCCCACGGTTCAAAAGGCCATTGCCTTGCTTTTGGATCGAAAGATTCTGGTTGGCCGCGGCGGCAATCGTCGTCCGGGCGTGGCGGCGGAAGCCAAGCCGCGGAAACTTTCGCCCAACGCCCGTCGTTTGTTGGTGTTCTCGGAGCAATCCCTCAAAAGAATGCGGCCGCCCTTCAGCGTCGCTTTGCAGTTGCTGCAGGAGCAGACCAAGGAGCGCGGCTACGCCTGTACCATCCTGGATGTCTCCGATGCCGAAGGCGTCGCCTTGCGCAAACGGGTCAATGCCGCCGTCACGCGCTACGACCCTAGCCATTGCATCACGATTCAGCCGAGCAAGGTCACCGACGCGGTGTTGGCGCGCACCTCCCTCAAGCAGGGATGTTTATATGGCGCCCTTCGCTCCAAGCGGGTCCAGCGGTTCGGGCATCACTACGGCCCCTTGCTCTCACGGGCCGTGCAGGAACTTGCCACCTTCGGTCATCGGCACTGTTTCGTACCTTTCTTGGGGCGGAAACTGAAGCCGGACGACAGCGTTTTTGCGGCTTGTCGTGAGGCACAGGAGCAAGGCTTCACCGTCGAGGTGAAGCACTGCAGGGATTCGGCAACGCATGCCTGCATGGAGCAATGCCTGGACAGCGCCCGGCGCCGTGGTGCGACGGCGATCGTGTTCCCGCAGTGGGGCGACTTCCTCTACGCCATCACCTATTTCGCGAAGAAGGGCTTGGAGATTCCGCGTGATATTTCGGTGGTTGTTTTGATCTGCCACGAAGAAGCGCGGGAATTCGCGCCTCCGCTTGCGGGCCATATGGTCTATTCGCCGGAGGCTCTCTCCGCGCAGTTCATGCATTGGTTGGAACACGATGCCATCGATCACGGGATTCTGCATCGGTCCTTGGCGCAGGGCTGGGAGCGTGCGGGTTCGATCGGCCCCGCTCCAGTGGAGCGGTGATTATAGCCCTAGGCTGGTCTCGGAGATCTTTCCTGAGGATAGACGGTCTTCCTTTAGCATAAATATATCCTTTGATTATCAATGACTTATAACTGTTAACATAAATAAGTATTTACAGTAGGGTGTTAGGTAATAGTTCTCGGGGCCTGTTCCTTTTACATAGTCCGGTTCGAGTTCGCTCGGGTCGGACGCCAAAGACGGGCCGCTTAGGGTCCTTAAGATACATCACCGCAAGGTGAGGAAAGCAGTCGCCCCCAACGGGCCTGCGCCGATCGCGAGGTCGGACAGCTAAGCAAGGGCAGGTCAGTGTGCTTAACCTACGGGTTGAGCTAGGTCAGAAGAAGGGCGCGCAAAGCCGCACGAGGAAAACTTCGTAGTGCGGCGGTAACGGTTTCGCCGACCACGGTGCGCACGAAAAACTTCCAAGATCGAGACCCCAGCCAAGTTCCGCCGTACGAGAGGTGAAAGCCAAGAGCGTCGGAGCAGAGCAAGAGCAAACGGGCCGGTGGGTCACACCATCGGCACGGGCGCTTACGATTCCGTCGGGGCCGTCAGGTCAAGGCAGGAGGCGTGCAGCATTGGGTGGTTCAAAAGATCATCCAACTGCGGGCAACGCGCGTCTCCGTTGGTAACGTTTCTTCGAGTGGGGAAGAGATTCTTTTTCGGGAAAAAACGTAAAGCCGTTGCCTGCGGTTCGCGAAAGCGACTTAAGGCCGTGCACTTCGGTGAACACGGCGATCGGAAATCCACAAGACGACCGATCTTGAACCCGGTGAGAACGTCGGCGTTAGCCCGCCTAACTGCCCGCAAGGTAGACGGAGGAACCGGTTTTGAGTAGCGAACCGCAACAGATGACCCGCCACATCTTTAAAAAGGCAGTCGCGCTGAATACGTCGTAGGCCCCAAGCCGCGAACGTGGATCAGCCGGGAACCGCAGCCCACAGGCGGCGATAATCCGGCCAAAGGTCAGCACTGAAGGGTGTAGTCTCAACCCTTCTTTCACTTTCCGGCTAGGCCCTTAGCTCAATGGTCAGAGCAGCGGGCTCATAATCCGTTGGCTGTGGGTTCGAATCCCACAGGGCCCAGCTCGTTTTCTTTTCGCCCTCATCGTCTAGTGGTTAGGACACGCGGCTTTCATCTGCGTAGCCGGGGTTCGATCCCTCGTAGGGGCGCCAACTTTGCCGTCATGGTCCAATGGTCAAGACACCTCCCTGTCACGGAGAAGACCCGGGTTCAATTCCCGGTGATGGCGCCAACTTTACCCAACCCCCATCCCCTATCCCCTAACCGCTACCCCCTATCCCCTAACTTTATGCTCCACCACTACCGCTCCTCCATTGATTCGCCGACTAGTTTGCCGCTGGGTCTCCAGTCTTATGCGCACCTCTCCTGGATTCATTACACGGTCTTCCCAGATGGCTCCATCTTCGCCGACACGCCAGATGGCTGCCTGATTGTGGACGCACCCTCTCCGTATCGGGCGGCAGGGTAGGGACAGCACCACGTGCTGTCCTCCTTGCCTTTTGTAGGTTTGGCACTGCGTGCCAACCTAGGAGTTCGCCGTCGGGCGAACTCGGTAGGGGCAAGGCTTCGCCTTGCACTCCGCGAGAAGGAGGGCGCGGCGAAGCCACGCCCCACCTTATGCCTTTCAAATCCGTAATCTGTACTCCGTACTCTGAAATCTGTATTCACCTTTGCACCTTTGCACAGGCCGCCGGCCGATTGGCACTTTTGCACGGCCTATCCCCCCCGGTCCCCGGTTCCCCTTTTCGTTAGGACAGCACGTGGTGCTGTC
>DBCN01000107.1 GCA_002293065.1 Opitutia bacterium UBA957 | reverse complement strand
GATAGGGGATGGGGGATAGGGTTGGGGTGGGTCTTGCTTCGTTCTTGCCTCCTTGGGGAGTGAAGTGAACATCCGTTCACCTTATGGTAGATATCGGCAAAGCCATCCCTTTCGACCCGCGGTGGGCCTTGGCCTTGCCGTTGCTGGAGACCCATGTGGCCGCGGGGTTCCCTTCGCCCGCCGATGACCACAGCGAGCGGCGGCTCGACCTCAACGAGCATCTGGTCCGCCGGCCACTCTCGACCTTCTTCCTGCGCGTCGAGGGCGAGTCGATGTCGGGCGCGGGCATCATGTCCGGCGATATGATCGCGGTCGATAAGGCCGCCTCGCCCAGGGACGGCGCCGTGGTCGTGGCCGAGGTCGACGGTGAGTTCACCGTGAAGCGTTTGACCCGGGCCACCGATGGCACGTGGCGCCTGCGCGCCGAGAGCCGTGATTGGCCGACGGCGGCCTTGCCGTGCGGCGAGCGTTTCCGTATCTGGGGAGTCGTCGTCGCGGTGGTGCGACGTTGCTGACATGCTCCGCGCCCTCGCCGACTGCAATAATTTCTACGCCTCCTGCGAGCGCGTCCTGGACCCGTCGTTGATCGGGGTGCCCATCGTGGTGTTGTCGAACAACGATGGATGCGTCGTGGCGCGTTCCAGCGAGGCCAAGCGGCTGGGGATCCCGATGGGCGCGCCGTACTTCGAGGTGAAGCGCGTCTGCGAAGCCCATGGCGTCAAGGTGTTCTCGTCCAACTTCGGCGTCTATGGCGAGTTCTCCGAACGCGTGATGGCGGTCCTCTCCGAGCATGCGCGCGATTTCGAATCCTATTCGATCGACGAAGCTTTCCTGGGCTTTCCCGACATGCCCGAAGCCGACGCGCGGGCGCTGGGCCTGCGCATTCGCACCGATGTGCTGAAGCGCACGGGCATCGCCGTCTCCATGGGGATGGGGGCGACGAAGGTGCTCTGCAAACTCGCCAACGAGCGGGCGAAGTCCGATCCCGATGCGGGTGGTTGCTTGGTGGTGCCGTTCGACGTCGAGGGTCGGCGGGCCTTCTTGCGCGGCGTCGAGGCCGAGGACATCTGGGGCGTGGGTCCTGGTCTCGCCGCCCGCCTGCGCGCCCATGGCATCTTGACCGCGGCCGACCTTGCGGAGGGCGATCCCGCCTTCATTCGGCGCATCGCCGGCATCGTCGGTGAGCGTCTGTCCTTGGAACTCCGCGGGATTCCTTGCCATGAGATCATCGAAGACCCCGCCGCGCGCCAGACCATCATGGTCTCGCGTTCCTTCGGCCGTCCGGTGTCCGATGAGGCCGATCTCGCCGAGGCGATTTCCGCCCATGCTTCCCGGGGCGCCGAAAAGCTGCGCGAAGACCGCTTGGTGGCTTCGTCCGTGGTGGTCTTCTTCGGCACCAACAAGCATCGGCTCGATCAGGAACAGTATAAGGCCGACGCGCTGGAGCCGCTCGATCCGCCGACGGACGATGCGCGCCTGATCTGCGCCGCCGCCGGCCGCGCGCTGCGCCGCATCCGTCGCGATGGCTACCTGTACAAGAAGGCCGGCATTCTTTTGCAGGGGCTGATGCCGTCGAACCAGATTCAGCCGACCTTGCCGGGCATGGGGGCACCGATCGACCCCGCCCGCGCTCGGCTCATGCAGGCCGTGGATGCCTTGAACGCGAAGCTGGGACGGGAAGTCGTTCGTCCCGGCAGCTCCGGCCTCGATCGCAAGTGGCAAGGGAAGTCCGAGCTGCAGTCGGGCGCTTCGTTGACCGACCCGGAACGTTTACCGAAGGCCAAGGATGGCGCGAAGCCGAAGGATGGGCTGAAGCCGAGGATTCGCTTCCACGAGTGAGTCCGCGGTTGCGCGGCGGGACGTTTTGCTTCCCGCTGGTGGCCTCGTGACGCTTGATCCGACCACCGCCACTTTGCTTCCGCTGCTGTCCGGCTTCGGCTATGCCGTCGCGGCCATCATCTTGAAGCGTGCAACGGAGGCGGGAGCCGGTCCGTGGCGCATTGGTTTCGTCGTGAACATGACCATGGGGGCGCTCTTCCAGTCGTTCTGGTTCTTCGATGACGGGCAGGGTGGGGCGTTCACGGTCATCGCCGTCCTGCAAGCGCTCACGGTGGGGGCGATCTTCTTTGCGGGCCAATACTTCACCTTCCTCGCCCTCAGCCGCGGCGATGTCTCGGTGGCCACTCCGGTGCTCGGCGCGAAGGTCCTGTTTGTGGCGTTTTTGGCGGCGCTGACGATGGGTCAGGCCCTCACCCCGGCGATCTGGGTGGCGACGGTGATGACGTGCGTGGCGATGGTCTTGCTCGGTGGTGAATGGCGCGCCGACCGCGAGCGGGCTTTGCGGAGCTTGCTCTACGGCGGACTGGCGGCGTTCCTCTTCGCGTCCTCCGACATCCTCACCCAGAAGTGGGTCGGGCAACTCGGCATGACCCATTTCGCTCCGTTGGCCTTCGGATCGATGCTGCTGTATTCTTGGCTCTTGGTGCCGAAGTTCTCCGCCCCCTTGCTGGCCTTGCCTCGTCGGACGTTGCTATGGACCTTGGCCGGTGGGTCGTTGCTTTGGCTGCAATGCCTGGGGATGGTCCTTGCCATCTCGCTGGCCAATGAGGTCACCCGTACCAACATCCTCTACAATACCCGTGGCCTCTGGAGCGTCGTGCTGGTCTGGGTCGTCGGTCATTGGTTCGGTAACGTCGAACGCGCGGTCGGCCGGGCCGTCATGACTCGACGCCTATTAGGAGCGGCCATCCTGCTCGGGGCGGTCTTCCTGGTGCGACGTTAGGGATACCCATCCGGCTTGCAGGCGTCCGCTAGCCGGGTAGAAATTCCCCCCGACCCCCCGACCCCCCGACC
>DBCN01000115.1:6482-9294 GCA_002293065.1 Opitutia bacterium UBA957 | reverse complement strand
AGGAAGCCGCTCGCCTCGTTCCGGAATTGACCCTCTACCTCGCCGGCGGCGCCGCCCTTTACGCGGAGGCCCTCCCCTGGTGCACCGAGCTTCTCTTGACCCACGTCGACCTCACCCCCGAGGCCGATGCCTTCTTCCCAGACTGGTCCAAGGACTTTGATGCTGGGGAAGTCATTCAGACGCACCCGACCTGCGTCATGAAGCGCCACCGCCCCCTTCATGGGGCTTAATTGATAGATTTCGGTCGTTTAAAGAGGTTCGGGGCCTTTCTTCTGGGTCGGACGACCCCCTGCCCTCAAAAAACGCCAAAAAACGGCTTTTAATTCGTTTTCTCCTTTCCAAGGTGCCCCCCCGTCCTAGGTTTCAAACATGCCGGACGGACTGTTTATTTTCTTCGCTGCGCTGACCCTCGGTGCGGCCTCCCTTTTGGTCCTGAGCCGCAACGCGGTGACCTCAGCCATGGGGATGATCCTCGCCCTCGTCGGGGTGGCGGCGGACTTCTTTCTTTTAGACGCCTACTTCCTAGGTGTGCTCCAGGTGCTCGTCTACGCGGGCGCCGTGATGGTGCTCTTCCTCTTCGTGATCATGTTGCTCACGGACACCGCGGAATCCGCCGAAGCTTACCCTTGGAAATCCGCGGCCCTCGGCTTGGCCGTCTTCTTCTTCCTCGCTGCGGGCGCCATCTGGCTCTTCGTCTGGTCCGGCGCCGTCCCCGGCACCGCCGCGGGGGCAACCCCACCCGAGCTCTCGGCCAACCCGAGCGAATTCGTGACCGCCGCCAAAGGCTTCGGTCGGCTCCTTTACACCAAGTACCTGCTACCGCTCGAAATCGCCGGCTTCCTGCTCCTCGTCGCCCTCGTCGGCGTCGTGTCGTTGAGCAAGGACCCCGTCGAAGAGAACGCCTAAGCCCGCCGCCATGGAAAACACCACCCTTGCCCATCACCTGCTGCTCGCCGGCCTGCTCTTCGCGCTCGGCCTGACGGGCGTCCTCGTCCGCCGCAACCTGCTTGTCGTCTACATGTGTCTCGAACTCATGCTGACGGCCGCCACGCTCGCGCTCGTCGCGTTCTCGCGCTTCAACCGCACGATGGATGGCGCGATCTTCGTCTTCTTCATCATCACCGTCGCCGCGGCCGAAGTCGCCGTCGGCCTCGCCCTGATCGTCGCCCTTTACCGCCGCCGCGGCAGCGTGAAGTCCGACGAGCTCGTCACCCTCCGCGACTAAGCTTTCTCGATGTCCAACGACTTTTCGTCCCTGGTCCACTGGATCCTGTTCCTCCCGCTCGTCGCCGCCGCGTTCTCCGCGCTGTTCCTGCGTCGGGCAGGCGCCTTCGCCGCTTGGTTCTCGACCGCCACCGCCTTCACCATCGCGGGTCTCTCGCTGCAGCTCCTCCTGCAGTCCACCGGTGACGTCACCTGGCACGTCGAGCTCGCGAAGCTCGGCGAAATCTCCCTCGGCTTCGGCTACCTCATCGACGCCAACGCGCGCCTGATGCTCTTCGTCGTTTCGTTCGTGGCCGCTTGGATCCACCTGTTCTCCGTCGGCTACATGCAGGACGACGCCGCCCGCGGCCGCTTCTTCGCCGGGCTCTCGATCTTCATGTTCTCGATCCTCGGGATCGTGGTGGCGGACAACCTGCTGATGACGTTCATCTTCTGGGAACTGGTCGGTTTCAGCTCCTACATGCTGATCGCGCACTATTTCGACAAGGACTTCGCCGCGGCCGCCTCGAAGAAGGCGTTCATCACGAATCGTATCGGCGACCTTGGCTTCATCCTCGGCATCGCCCTCTGCCTCCACCTCTACGGCACGCTCGACTTCGTCGCGCTCAAGGCCGCCGCGGGCCCGGCCGTTCCCGTCGCCGTCGGCGCCTTGCTCATGTGCGGCTTCCTCGGGAAGTCCGCGCAATTCCCCCTGCATGTCTGGCTCACGGATGCGATGGCTGGCCCGACGCCCGTCTCGGCGCTGATCCACGCCGCCACGATGGTGGCGGCCGGTGTTTACTTCATGGCGCGCGTGAGTTTCCTGCTCGCCCCGGAAGTCCTCTCCTGGATGGCCATCTCGGGCGCCGGCATGGCCGCGCTCGCCGGCCTGTGCGCGCTCGCCCAGACGGACATCAAGAAGTCACTGGCTTACTCGACGCTCGCCCACCTCGGCATCATGGGCTGCGCCCTCGGCCTCGGCCACCCCGAGCTCGCGGTGCTGCACATGGCCATGCACGCGTTCTTCAAGGCCACCCTCTTCCTCGGTGCCGGCTCGGTCATCCATGGCTGCCACCACGAACAGGACATGCTCAAGATGGGCGGCCTCCTGAAGAAGATGCCCCTCACGGCGGCGACCTTCATCGCGGCCACGCTCTCGAACTGCGCCGTCCCCTTCTTCGCGGGTTGGTACTCCAAGGACGCCATCATCGAAGCCGCCTGGCACGGCCACCATCACGCCGTCTTCGCGTTCCTCGCGATCGCCGCGCTGGCGACCTGCCTCTACAGCGGCCGCATGATCCGCCTCGTCTTCCTGGGCGAAGCCAACTCGGAAGCCGCGGAACATGCGCATGAATCGCCTTGGACGATGACCATGCCCATCACGGTGCTCGGCTTGGTCTTCTCCGTCGGCGCCGGTTTCGCCGCGCATTACCTCATCCCCGCTTCCTCGTTGCAGGTCGTCGACGCGGCGCTCACGAGCCTGCACTTCAGCTTCACGGCCCCATCGACGATCATCGGCCTGCTGGCGCTGGTGTTCGGCTTCGGCGGTGCCCTCAAATTCTACGGCACGACCCGCGGCGCCGATGCCCTGCAGGTCGTCTCGCCCCGC
>DBCN01000115.1:0-6353 GCA_002293065.1 Opitutia bacterium UBA957 | reverse complement strand
GTCGCCGTCCGCTGGATCGCCGGTGGCGCGACCGCCGCCCTCGGCCACCTCACCGGCCGGACCTTCCACCGCGGACAGACCCGGGGCTACGCGCTCTGGATCGTCATCGGCTCCCTCCTTCTGGCTTGGTACCTCCTCGCCCGCTAACCCATGGATACTTTCAGCACGCTCAACGCCTCGTTGTTGGTCACGGCGATTTTCCTGCCGATCCTCATCGGCCTCATTCTCCTCGCGGGACGCATCCTGCCCAGCAGCTGGGTCTCGGGGCTCGCCTTCCTCGGCTTCGCGCTGCCCGCCGCCGTCGTCCTCTGGTTCCTCTTGCCGGCATCCGGACCGCTCGACGCCATCCTCCGCCTGCGCGTGGATGGGCCTTGGCTCTTCAAGCTCGGCCTGAACGGCGTCTCCACCCCGCTCTTCGCGATGACGGCCGTCGTCGGCCTCGCGGCCGGCCTGAAGGCGCTCATCCAAGAAGTCGAAGGCCGGGCCACCTACCTGGGGCTCATCTTGTTCATGTTCGGCGGCACGCTCGCCGTGTTCGCCACCGACAACATCATCGGTTTCTACTTCTTCCATGAGTTCGCGCTCATCCCGACCTTCATCCTGACGCTCTTCTGGGGCGGCGAAGGCCGGCGTTCGGCGGCCATGCAGATGGCGATTTACCTGACCGTCGGTGCGATGCTTTCGCTCGGAGGTATCCTGATCGCCATGGATGCGGCGGCCCTCAGCTGGGATGACGCGACCTTCGGCGCGCTCTTCCAAGGCCTGTTGGCGGCCAAGGACCCGTTGCCCGCGGCGACCGGCGCGCTCACGCTCTTCGGGTTGGGTACGCTGGCTTCGCTCTTCCCCTTCCACTCTTGGGCAGCCCCGGGCTACTCGGCCGCGCCGACGCCGGTCTCGATGCTCCACGCGGGGGCGCTCAAGAAGTTCGGCCTCTATGGCATCGTGATGGTCGCCGCCGCTTCCCTGCAGATCGGCCAAGGCACCCTCGGTCAGTGGTTCTTCTGGTGCGCCTTGGCGAACCTCTTGATCGTCGGCTTCATCTGCATCGCGCAGCGTGACCTCAAGCAACTGCTGTCCTGGAGCTCGGTCGCGCACATGGGGCCGATCTTCCTCGGACTCTGGGTCGGCACGGCGAAAGGCGAAGCAGCCGGCATCGACGCCGCGATTTTCCTGATG
Source organism: Opitutia bacterium UBA957 (assembly GCA_002293065.1). Taxonomy (GTDB): domain Bacteria; phylum Verrucomicrobiota; class Verrucomicrobiia; order Opitutales; family UBA953; genus UBA953. The sequence goes on along the minus strand of DBCN01000115.1, from coordinate 5,177 downwards.
GTCGCGCACGGCTTATCCTGCGCCGCGCTCTTCCTCCTCGCCAACGCCGTGCGCACGCGCACCGGCACCTACCGCTTCGAAGAACTGGGTGGCCTCGCCGCCCGCACGCCGGTCCTCGCGGCCTTCTTCGTCGCCGCGACCATGGCCTCCATCGGCCTCCCCGGCTTCGGCAACTTCTGGGGTGAAGTCGGCGTCTTCCTCTCCCTGCGCGCGGAACCACTCTGGGTGCAGGCCTTGGTTGCTTCGACCATCGTCGTCTCCGCCATCTACGCGCTGCGGGCCGTCGCCGCCGTCTTCTTCGGCCCGGCCTCCAAGCACATCGAAGAACGCGCCGTCCATGCGCCGTTCGGCGACCTTGGTTTCACCGAACGCCTGGCCGCCGGCCTGCTGCTCGCGGCTTCCCTGACCATCGGCTTCATCCCTTCCCTCGTCACCCAGTGCACGAACGCCGATGCCCGCGGCATCGCCGCCGCCGCCGTCCGCTCCGCCACCCCGAAGGCTCCCGCCGCCCCGGTCATCCCGGCCGCCACGCCTAAGGCCACCACCCCTGCTCCTTCCGCCCGATGATTTCCTCGCTCGCCAACATCGACGTCGCCTTCAAGGCCCTCGCCCCGCGCAACGCGGATTGGGCGTCGATCCTCCCCGAAATCTGCGTCGCCGGTCTCGCGTTGTTCTGCCTCGTGCAGGCGATGACGTTGCCGAAGTCGCTGCGTTGGCTGATTCCGACCACCGCCCGCGTCGGCTTGGCCTTGGTGATGGTCATGGCGCTGCAAACCGGGACCGCCTGGAATCCCGCCGAACCCACCGCCTTCTTCGCCGGCCTGACCAAATTATCCAGCGACTCCGCCCAAGGGATTCGTTGCACCTTCCTGCTCAGCGCCCTGCTGACGAGTTTCCTCGCCGGTCGTTTCTTCAAGGAACGGCCCGCCCCCATCGCCGACTACCACCACGTCCTCCTGGTGGTGACCGCGGCGTTCATGCTGCTCGCGCAGTCGAACCACTTCGTGACGCTCTTCGTCAGCCTCGAAACGGCGGCCGTCGGCCTCTACGTCCTCGTCGGCTACCTGCGTCGCAGCCAAGCCTCGCTGGAGGCCGGCGTGAAGTACTTGGTCTCGGGCGGCCTCAGCTCGGCGCTGCTGCTGATGGGCATCGTGCTCGTCTACGGTTCGCTCGGCGCACCCGGCGTGGATTCGCTCAACTTCGACCAGATCAACACCGCGCTTGCCGCCGGCAAGGGTACCGCCCTGACGATGGTCGGCCTCGCCCTGATCCTCGGCGGCGCGGCCTTCAAGCTCGGCGCGTTCCCTTTCCACACCTGGATTCCCGACGTCTACCAAGGCGCCCCCACGCCGACGACGGCGTTGCTCGGCACCGCCTCCAAGGCCGCCGGCGCCTTCACCTTGCTGCTCCTGGTCACGGGCCCTTTTGCCCCGCTGGCGCCTAAGCTGGCCCCGCTGCTCGCCATCGCGGCCATTCTCACGCTGTTGGTCGGCAACCTCGCCGCCCTCGCCACGACCGACGTGAAGCGCGTGCTCGCCCTCTCCGGCGTCTCGCATGCCGGCTTCCTCCTCGCCGCCATCGCCGCGGTGGTCATCGCCGGTGCCAACGACGGCCCGATGTTGCTCTCGATCTACCTGATCGCCTACGCGATCGGCACCTTCCTGGTCTCCCAGGCGCTCGTCGAACTCCCCGTTTCCGAAGATCACCAGCGCCCCTTGCTCGGCCTCCGTGGCTTGCTCCGTCGCTCGCCCATCCTCGCCAGCGCCCTCGGCTTCGGCATCGGCTCCCTCGCCGGGATCCCCCCGTCCATCGGCTTCTTCGCCAAGCTGCTCATCCTCATCTTCCTCGCCAAGCTCCACCTCTGGTGGGTCTTCGGCGCCGCGCTCCTCAGCGTCGCCGTCAGCATCCACTACTACTTCGCCATCCTGCGTGAAGCCGTGGTGCGTCCGACGGACGACCAGGACGAAGTCGTGCCGCTCGAAGTATCGTTCACGTCGCGCTTCCTCATCGGGGCGCTGTCGGCAGCGACGATCCTCGGTAGCCTCCTCGCCTTCCGCGGCTAAGGCCCGGGCTTCCGGCCGCGCGGGTGATGACGACGATGGGCATCGCTCAAGGCGGTGCGCTCCACCGACGTGTAGACCTGCGTCGTGGCGATGTCCGCATGCCCCAGCATCTCCTGAATGGAGCGTAAGTCGGCGCCTCCGGCCAAGAGGTGCGTCGCAAAGGCGTGGCGCAAGAGGTGCGGCTTCACGGGTACCTCGATGCCGGAGCGGGCGGCGGCCTGCTTCACGCTCAGCCAAAAGGTCTTGCGGGAAAGGGCTTGGCCACGGGCGCTGAGGAAAACGGCGCTCCCGGTCTTCGGGCGGGTGAGCGCGGGACGGCCCTTCTCCAAGTAAGCCCGCAAGGCCGTGATGGCCGTTTCGCCGACGGGGACGATGCGGTCCTTCGAGCCCTTCCCGCGGACGCGCACCAAGGCGGACTCGAGGTCGAGGGCCTGCAATTCGACCGCGCAGAGTTCGGAGATGCGCAGGCCGGATCCATACATGAGTTCGAGCATCGCGCGATCGCGGAGGCCCTGCGGCGTGGAGGTATCGGGCGCCGATACGACCTTGGCGGCCTGCTCGGTGGTCAAGGTCCCCGGCAAGGTCCGGCGAAACTTCGGCCCCCGGGCGAGTTCGGTGAAGTCATCGCGCCGCAGGCCGCTCCGCACCAAATGGGCGGAAAAGGTCCGGACCGCGGACAGCCGGCGGGATAACGAGGCGGCCGCATGGCCACGCCGGTCCAAGGACTTCACCCAAGACTCCACCTCGGCCAGACCGACGTCGGTCCAGCGTTCCTTACCCAAGCGGGCGCAGTGTGCGGCGAACCGGGCCAAGTCATCCTCATAAGCCGCTACCGTCAACTTCGCCAAGCCACGCTCCAAGGACAGGTAGGCCAGGAAGGCTTCCACCGACTCCTGCAGGTCAGGCGGGACCACCGTGGCTTTCTTTCGACGAGGGGCACCCATGTTTCATCCAGTATTGCGGAAAGGTCCGATGAGTCCATAAGGATTCAGCATGTCCAGCCAGCGTGAGCGCGCCATGAAGCCGACCGACCTACGGGGAATCCTCCGTTACGTCCCGATGTTCCGTGACCACGTCTTCGTGATCGCCGTCGATGGCTCGATCGTCAGCCACGAGAATTTCACGAACATCGTGACCGACATCGCCGTGCTGCGCAGCCTGTCGATCAAGGTCGTCCTCGTCCATGGCATCGGCCACCAACTCGTCGCCCTCGCCGGCGAACACAACGTCGCGCTCTCCGACATCCAAGGGGAAGGCGTCACCGACGCCCCGACGATGTCGTTGGCCCGCGAAGCCGCCGCCCTCGTCTCGCAAACCGTCCTGGAACACCTGACGCAGGCGGGCCTACGCTGCGCGATCACCAACGCCGTCCGCGCCACGAACGTCGGCGTCATCAAGGGCCGCAACCACCTCTTCACCGGCAAGATCGAGAAGGTCGATGCGGCGATCCTCAAGTCGATGCTCGCGCAGGACATCCTCCCGCTCGTCACGCCGATCGTCTGCGACCGCGAAGGCCAGTCCCTCCGCGTCAACAGCGACCACCTGGCCATGGAGCTCGCCGTCGCGATGGGCGCCTCGAAGCTCATCTACCTCACGCCCTTCCCGGGCCTCCAGGTCGATGGCGTCGTGAAGATCAACCTACCCGAGGACGAACTCAAGACGCTGCTCGCCGACAAGAAGGTCACGCTCGACCCGCGCATCCGCAGCAAGGCCGTGCAGGCGGCCAAGGCCTTGGACGAGGACGTTCCCCGCGCGCACATCCTCGACGGACGCGTCTTCGGCGGCCTGCTCACCGAAATCTTCGATAAGGTCGGCCTCGGCACGATGGTGCACGCCAACGACTACGACCGCATCCGCCCGGCCAAGAGGAAGGACGCCCAAGCCCTCTACAACCTCGCCAAGCACGGGGCCAAGTCCGAAGCCCTCGTCCTCCGCACCCGCCAGCAGATCGAACAGTCCATCGCCGACTTCTTCGTCTACGAAATCGACGACAGCATCATCGGTTGCGCGGCCCTGCGCGCATACCCTGATGGTAAAGCCATGGAACTCGGCGGACTCTACGTCCAACCCTTCTATCACGGACGCGGCGTCGGCAAGAAGCTCGTCGAGTACGCCAAGCTCCGGGCGAAGGATCGCGGCGCCAAGAAACTGCTCGCCCTCACGACGCAGACCTCGGGTTTCTTCCAGTCGTCCTGCGGGTTCGTCGCAGCCTCGCTCAAGGACCTGCCGGCCGTGCGCCGCCAGGAACTCAAGGCCAGCGGCCGCAATTCGCACGTCCTGCAGTTCCCCTTGAAGAAGCTCGCGGCCTCGGTGCGCTAAGCGTCGGGCTCCACGTCATCCGTCGCCACCGGCCGTGGCGGCGCGAGGAAGAACGAGCGCTGCTTTTCCGTGGGCACCAGGCCGACCTTCTCCATGACGAGCAGGAAGTCTTCCCAGACCGTCCGCTTCGCCGTCAGGCTGCTGTTATGCAGCAGGTAATTCGGGTGGAAGGTCGGCATCAAGGGCCGGCCTTCGAATGCATGCCAGTGGCCGCGTTCCTGCGTGATGGTTCGCTTGGCTTGAATTAAAGCTTCGAAGGCCTGCGCTCCCAGCGCGACGATGACCTGGGGTTGGATCGCTTCAATCTGCGCGCGAACATAAGGCAGGCTGAAGGCCACCTCGGCGGCGTTCGGTGGGCGCTTGCCGTATGCCGTCGGGGGCTCGGGTCGCCACGCCATGAGGCTCGTGACGTAGATGTCCTTTTCGGAAAGACCGGTGGCGGCCACGATCTTACGCAGCAATTCGCCGGCGGGACCGATGAAGGCTCGCCCGGCCTCGACTTCCTCCAAAGTCGGTGCTTCGCCGACGAAGAGGATCTTGGCTTCGGCCGAGCCGACCCCGAGGACGGGCTTCTGCGTCGGCTTGAGGTGCTCCAAGGTCACGGGGCACTGGGCGATCTGTCCATGCACCCAAGCAAGGCGCTCGGCCTTTGTACCCGTGGGCAAGGTGAGCGCACGCGGGGCGGGCAAAGGCCGGAGTTCGGGGGTATGGGCCGAGACCTTGGGCACGGGCGGCGCCACCACGATTGGGCGCGGAGCCGGGCGGGCGGGCGGGGGCGGCACCGCCGGGACCACC